>JBDRTP010000210.1:0-18460 GCA_043823965.1 Chloroflexota bacterium | reverse complement strand
TGCACCGGCCAGGCCAGCACCTCGGAGTTGAGCACATCCTCCACGGTGATGTCCGCCTCGCCCAGCAGCGCGCAGGGATGATTGGCGGCATTGCGTTTGTGCTGGACGGCGACGCGGGCGATATCCTTCTTGTCAATCCCGTAGGTCGTCATGTAGCGGTTCATCTCGAGGGCAAAAATCCAGAGCAGGTTGGGCTTGAGCGCCCGCTCGGTAGTGTGGTCAAAGATAGTTAGAAACGCAGCCTGGGCGTGCGGGTAGAACGAGGACATCTTTTCCTCGCAAACCAGCAGCACCACGTCGAACAGGCCGCTGGCGATGTGGTACCAGCCCTGGATGGGGGTGAAGACGCCCGTCCCGCCGCCGACGTAGGCGCGCATGTACGGCTTGCGCCACGCGCCAGACCCATCACTGAGATATTCGCCTTTCATGTGAACGCCGTCGAAGGCGTCCGGCGCGGTGCCCATGCAGACGGCTTGAATATCATCCATTGTCAATTCGCAGGATTCGAGCGCCATGCGCGCCGCTTCCCAAGAGAGTTCTTTCGGTGTTTCCTGGGCACGGCGGACGAATTTCGTCATGCCGGCACCGATGACAGCAACTTTTCTCATTCCCATAGGTTACTCCTTTTTGTTTCACCGCGGAGAGCGCGGAGTACGCGGAGAAAAAACTTTTTTAATTCTCTGCGCTCTTTGCGTTCTCTGCGGTAAACGCTTTTTTCACCGCAGAGAACGCGGAGTACGCGGAGAAAAACTTTTTTAATTCTCTGCGTTCTTTGCGTTCTCTGCGGTAAACGCTTTTTTCACCGCAGCCTGCCCTGCAGTCCAGGGAGAGCGCGGAGTACGCGGAGAAGAACCAGAGAGAGAAGATTCAGGAAAATCATTCACCATGCGGACGATGCCGTTTTTGAGAACGGTGACGTTGAAGTTGACCAGCAGTCCGACGTGAAGTCCCGAAAGCTTGAGATACGAGAGCAACTGCGCTTTGTGGATCGGCTCAATGGATTTCACGGCCTTGATCTCGACGATGACCAAATCCTCGACGAGCAAATCCAGGCGATAGGCGCAATCCAGATGAACATTTTTGTATACAACAGGCAGAGGTACTTGCTGAGCGACTTTCCAGCCTCGTTGTACGAGTTCATAAGCAAGGCACGGCTCATAGGCCGATTCCATCAGCCCTGGCCCCAAGGCGCGATGCACCTCAATTGCCGCGCCAATGATCGCCTCGGTAATCTGATTCAGCCTCTCCGCATCACCCATTTTTATTTCTTCTCCGCGTTCTCCGCGCGCTCTGCGGTGAATTAATAATTACTCAATACGGCAACCGCTCCGCTGGTGGTGGGCACGCCGCGCCAGGATTGAACCAAACCGACCTCGGCATCTTCAATCTGATGCTGCCCCGCCTCGCCGCGCAGTTGCAGGACGGCCTCCAGCGCCCGCATCAGACCGGTGGCCTCCAGCATGTAGCCGACGCCGAGCGAGCCGCCCGAAGCGTTGATCGGGAACTCGCCGTCCATCTCGGTGGCGCCTTCCTCGACCAGCGCGCCAGCCTGACCGGCGCCGCACAGGCCGAGGGCTTCCATGGCCTGCAATTCCTTGTAGGCGTAGGTATCGTCAATCTCGGCGAAGTCAATTTCGTTCCACGGATTGCAGATGCCGGCCTGTTGATAGGCCATCTGCGCCGCCTGCTGGAGGTAAGGCACGCTGCCCCACTCGCGGCTTTCCAGCGAGGGCGAGTCGTTGCACCAGCCCACGCCGCGGATCCAGATGGGCTTCTCGGCCAGCAGTTCGGCTTTCTTTTCGGAGGCCAGCACCATGACAACCGCCCCGTCGGTGTGCTCGGCGGTTTCGCGGATGCCCAGCGGCCAGGCCAGCGGCGGGCCAAAGAGCACCTCGTCGAGCGTCAGGTCGGCGGCGTAGGAGGCGAGCGGATTCTTCAACGCATTGCGCCGGTTCTTGACCGCCACAGCCGCGCATTGTTCCTGCGTGGTGTCGGTCTCGAACAGATAGCGGTGCATTTCCATTCCGGCGACGAAATGCGTATTCAGCCGCAGCGGACGGTTGAGCAGCGGGTCCTGGGCGTAGGCCACGATGTTGGGCAGGGTCAGGATGTTGGAGGCCTTGCTGTGACCCTCCAACGCCACCACGTCGCAGAAGCCGGTGCGGATGAGCATGTAGGCCGTCGCCAAGCCGTGCAGCCCATCGCCGGTGATGGTCTGCACCGGCTTGAGCGCGGCTCCCATCTGGTCGGGCGTGTACTCATCGAAGATGCTCGTTCCCTCGATGAAATCCTCGGCCACAGTGATGAAGGACTCCACATCCGCGCGCGGGTCAACGCCAGCGTCGGCGTAGGCGCGCACGGCGGCCGCGTAAGTCAGTTCCTTGTAAGATACCTCGGGCGTGCGCGGCCGGAATCCCGACCAGCCGACGCCCACAATCGCAACGCGTTCGTTCATATCTCTCCTTCCTATGAGTCTACTGCAAAAACATTTTAACCGCAGAGAGCGCGGAGTTCGCGGAGAAAACCTTTTCTTTTTCCGCCGAAGGCCTACTCGGCAAAAAACATCACTTTTTATGCCAAAAAGCGCAAATTTATGCCCAAAAAAATAACGAATTCTCTGCGTTCTCTGCGAACTCTGCGGTGATATACCTTTTTGCAGTACAGTCTTCCTATGGAAAATAAAAAGAGCGGGGAAAGTTTACTCTATTTATCCACTCTTATGTACACGGACAGCGCGGCAGGATGCCCTTTTCCACACTCCCGAAGATTTCCGCGCCGCAGGCAAGCATGAGGGAATTGTAAGGGAATAAGGGGAGATTTGTCAACGAGTTCGTCGAGATATCATAGATATGCCATTCCTGTGATAAGATTCTCCCCATGGATTTATCCCGAATCAGCGACAATTTATTCATCGGCACCACCCCCTCGGCCCAAGATTATGACCACCTGCGCGGACTGGGCGTGCGGCTGGTGATCAACATGCACATTGAAAAGCGTCCCGCCGCGGACTTGCATAACCCGCCGTTAAAATTTCTGTGGCTGCCCACGATAGACAGCCCGCTTTTTCTCATTCCCATGCGTTTCTTGCAGCATGGCGCTCGGGCTGGGCTGGAGACAATCCGGAGCGGCGGAAAGGTCTACGCTCACTGCGCCAAAGGCCGTCATCGCGGTGTGGCGATGGGCGCGGCCATCCTGATTGCGCAGGGCTACGCGCCTGAGGCAGCCATGCGCCTGATCAAGTCGCAGCGTCCCTCTGCCGACCCGGATATCTTTTACATCCGCAGCCGCATCTTACGCTTTGCCCGTGCGTGGCAGACGATTGACTGATTTGTCCGTCATCTGTTGTCTTTTTGATGAGGAGGTTGACTATGGGGATGTATCACGCGCATCAGAGTCTCAAACCAACCCACGACTGGTTGCAGACAATCAGGGTGTCCTACGTGCCGGGACCGGCCACGCCGTTGTTGGAAGAAGTCGTCAGCAACCTGCTGGAACATTTCCGCCTGCACGGGCATGTGGTCCAGGAAAGGCCGGACGATAGCACCGACATCCTGCTGACGACCGCGCCCTTCGGTCATCCGCTGGGTTGGCGGGAGGCGCTGCTTTTTACAGCGCGTCGACGTTTCAACCTACACCGTACGCCGACCATCCTGACCCTGGTGCAGACTGAGCCGGAACGGATCGAGTCCCTGCTAAAGCATTTCGAGCGGGCGCTGTCCAGGCCGGAGCCGGATCCTAAAGATTTCGAGTTCTCCGGTATGGCTCCGGACGCGTACAAGACGTTGGTCGAGCAAGGCCAGCACGGCGGGCCGATCCTGGCCCTGGAACGCGTCCTGCAGAGCCAGTCGAAGAGCATCCGCGTCTTGCTGGTGATCGGACGGGATCAGCCGCTGTATGCCTATCACTTCGACCTGGTCGGGGCTTACCCGCGCAGCCAGGGCGACGAGCCGCAGGCCTTCTATGATGACATCGTGCTGCGCCTCGTCACCGTGGCCAGCACGCACGAAGTCACCGAGCATCAGGTTCTGGATTACAAAATCCCGCGCTCGCTGTGGGATTCCCTCAGCACTCCCGAGTCTATGCACCACGCCGGACGAGAGTTAGGCAAGCTCGGTTTCTTTACCGAAATGGTGCTGATCGAACGCCTGGTACACGTCCCGGCGGTCAGCGACGCGGTGGCCAGCCAGTACAGCGAGGGTTGCTTCGCCACCTGGGACCCCAAACTGAGCGCCCTGATCGCCACCATAACCGGCAGTTCCCGCCCGGTGGACAAGACCGATATCAGCGAGGACGATTTGGCGGTGATCGTCGCTGTCCGGCCTGACGGCCAGGGTGCGGTCGTGCGCCACGTCGAAGATCATCGCAACGATCCGCCTTCCTCGGAGGCGGTGGAGATGATCGACATGGACACGCTCCTGCCGCGCATCCAACTGGGGGATGGCTGGGAGTTTCCAGGCGAAGCGCCGGTGGCCCGTTCGAAACTGCACGGGCATCGTGGCATTTCGGCCTATGATCCAAGCCGAGTTGAGTTTGTCCCGCTGGATCCGCCTTACTATCATTATCCGGTCTCCTGCGCCACCGAGGCCCAGGCGCGTGGCATCAAGGCGGCCTTTTCGCGCTCTCAGGCGTTGCAAAACCCCGACGATCCGCGCCAGGTGGTCTTCACCGTGCTGCCGGGTCATGGCGTGGTAATGGTCGAGAAGTGGGTGCCAGGCAAGTCTCCCTTCCAGGTCTTGTGGGAGACCATGGACGCCGGATATCTGCGGGTCAGCCACCGCCTCCCACAAGGGCCAATGGCTTACCGCCCCGCACCCGATGGGCGGATGGTGCTCGAAGAATAAGAGGCTATCAAAAACGGGTTCCCGCACGGAACCCGTTTCATCCACTAACCAGTTTTACGACCGTGACACCCTCACCGCCCTCCTTGGGGACGCCTTCCTCGAACGAAGCCACGTACGGATTTTGTCCCAGGGACTCACGCACCACCTGGCGCAGCTTGCCGGTGCCTTTCCCATGGATGATGCGCACGAAGGGCATCCCGGCCAGGTAGGCTTTGTCGAGGTAAGCTTCCAACATATCCAGTGCATCCTCGGCCATCTGGCCGCGCAAATCTACTTCCATGCCGGGCGAAGGTCTCAGGTCGAAGGCGTTGTCCTGAGCCTGTCGAAGGGTCGAAGGTCGGGATTCGGGGCTTTGGACTTTCGACTTTGGACTTTGGATATGCTCATCAAAATTCAGCCGCTGAATATCCTCCAGCCGGACCCTTATCCTGAGCGCACCCGCCTGGATTTCGGCCTCGTCTCCGCTGAGAGCAGTAATCACGCCCTCTGCGTTCAAGTTCATCAACTTAACGCTTTCCCCCACTTTGAGCGGGCCGGATGATGGGTGACGGGTGACGGGTGACTTTCGACTTTTGACTGGTTTTTGAATCTTTTCTTCCACCAACTCAACTTTCTCTTCGATCTCCTTCAGCGCCTCCAGCGGCTGGCGGGCTTTCTTCAACTCTTCTTTGAGCGTTTCGAGTTGGGCTTTTAGAATTTCGATTGCCAGTTCGCCTTCGGCGCGGGCTTGTTCGAGCACGGCCTGGCGTTCTTCTTCGATCTTTTCGAGACGCTCGGCCAGTTCGCGTTCCAGACGACGCGCCTCGGAACGCGCTCTTTCGGCTTTTTCGCTTTCTTCGAAGGCAATCTTGCGCTGACGGTGGATGTCGCCGAGCAATTTGTCGGCGCGCAGCTCGTCGGGATTGATCTCGCTCCTCGCCGCGGCGACGACGGCCTCGGGTAGTCCGAGTCGCTGGGCAATGGCTAAAGCGTTGGAGCGGCCCGGGAGACCGATGGTCAGGTGATAGGTGGGGCGCAGAGTCCGGATGTCAAATTCCAGAGAGGCATTGACCACGCCGGGCGTGGAATGGGCGAATGTCTTCAGTTCGGGGTAGTGCGTGGCGACGAAGGTGGTGATGCCGCTTTCGAGCAGGTGCGCGAGGATGGCACGGGCGAGGGCAGCGCCTTCCTGCGGGTCGGTGCCGGCGCCGAGTTCGTCGAGGACGACCAGGGCGCGGCGGTCGGCCTTTTTCAGGATGTGGACGATGTTGGTGATGTGACCGGAGAAGGTCGAGAGGGATTGCTCGATGGACTGCTCGTCGCCGATGTCGGCGTAGACGGCCTGGAAGCAGGGCAGTTCCGAGCCAGATTGGGCCGGGATGTGCAGCCCGGATTGGGCCATCAGCGCCAGCAGGCCGACGGTCTTGAGCGAAACGGTCTTGCCGCCGGTGTTGGGGCCGGTGATGACCAGGGCATAAGTGCCAGGAGCGAGGTCAATGGTGATGGGGACAACAGCCTCCGGATTTAGTAAGGGATGACGGGCGTTGACTAGCTTGACGGTTGGCAAGTCCAAGGTCAAATGTCGAATGTCAGGCGCCTCTAACTTTTGACCTTTGACTTTTGACCAAGACTTTAGAATTGGCTCACTGGCGCTTAGTTCGTCCGCATACTTCGCCTTCGCAAACGCCAGGTCGAGTTCAGCCAGGGCCTGGACGCCGGGGACGATCTCTCCGGCCAGCGCACCAACCTGGGCCGAGAGTTCGGCCAGGATGCGGCGGATTTCGTCGCGTTCGGCCAGTTGCAGTTCGCGGTAAGTGTTGTTCAGTTCGACGACAGGCAAAGGTTCGACGAACAGGGTTGCGCCGGAGGCGGATTGGTCGTGGACGATGGACTTGATCTGCCCTTTGAACTCCGAGCGCAGCGGGATGACGTAACGCCCGTCGCGCTGGGTGATGATGCCCTCCTGCAATTTGGAAGCAGTGCTCGAATCGGTGAGGTAACGTTGCAGGCGCGTCATCAGCCGCTCGTGTGCGACGCGGATTTCGCGCCGCAGGGAGCCCAGTTTGGGCGAGGCCGAGTCGAGCACTTCGCCGCTTTCCGAGACGGTGCGCGAGATGGCCTCCACCAGTCCCTGCGGGATGGGCAGGGCAATGGCAATGTTCCACAGGTGCGGGTAATCCGAGGCCAGTTTTTCCAGCGCCCGGCGCAGGTTGCGCGTGGCGATGAGCGTGTTCTGCACGTCGAGTAATTCTTTTGCTTCCAGCACGCCGCCGCGCGCCGCCAGTTGCACCGCGTCGCGGATGTCGTGCGCGCCGCCGATGCTGATATCCTGCATGGAGAGCAGTTTGCGCGCCTCGCTCGTCTCAGCCTGGCGGACGAGGGCCAGGTCGTAACTGTCGGTCGGGGCCAACTGGCGCGCCAGGTCCGCCGAGGCGGAAAAGTCGCAGAAGTCCGCCAGGCGGTCGAGGATCTTGGGGTATTCGAGGACGGAGAGGGTTTTGGAGTCCATAGCAGGGGTATTATAAACCAGAGCGTAATGGAGATTCCCCTCTCCGCGTGGACTCTCGCCTAACCAAACGGCATCCGCCTGCCCCGCCGTTCTTCCCTGCACCGAACGCAGGACGGTGTGGCGGGGTGACAAAATCCATTGACAGCCGCATGGACGCAAGTTCCCCCGCGGGGCTAAAACAGGGCGCTTTCGCGAAGTACCCTTTAGGGTAGCGTCCTTTTGCTATGAGCCCGACGGTTTCGCGCAGCATCCTTTAGGGCACCATCGGGCGGATAGAATTGGCCCATAATATTAGCCACTCCCCGAAACCAAACTGCCCCCGTCTACGAGCGGAAAGTATGTTACACTGAAAGCGTAGTTAAATAATTGGATCTCTGTCGTACCTTGGCCGCCGGCCCTCTTATTATGGGTGGCGGCCATCTCTATTTCCGGCCGAGCCGGAGAAAGCAGTAAAAAATGGAAATCAGAATTTATGTAGGAAACTTGGCCAAGTCAACCACTGAGGCCGAAATCAAGGCCCTGTTCGAACAAGCCGGGGAAGTCACCACCGTTGACCTGGTCAAAGACCGGGATAGTGGCCTGTCCAAGGGCTTTGCCTTTGTCACCATGACCACCCAGGCAGACACTGATAAGGCCATCAGCATGTTCAACGCCTATTCCCTGGCCGGGAACGAGATCAAAGTCAACGTTGCCAAACCGCGCGTGGAACGCGGTCCGGGCAGATAAGGTCCGGAATAAAATCCAAACATCGCATCACGACGCCCCCTTGTCCACCCGGACGAGGGGTTTTCTTTTCCCGCCAGCATTGCCCGCGGACTTGGAAGACGCGAGTTCACTTTCCCCGTCCCCTGCGTGGACTCTCCCCACCCAAAGCGGACATCCGTTCCCGTCCGCGAGTCCGCCTGCTCCGCTGTTCTTCCCTGCACCGAACGCAGGACGGTGTGGCGGGGTGACAGAGTCCGTTGACCAAATTCCCCGCACCATTGACCATCCTCCCTCCCGCGTGGACACTCGCCCAATCAAACGGCATCCGTTCATCCGTTACAAAATCCGTTGAGTGCCCCGCGTGGACTCTCACCCACCCAAAGCGGACCATCTGTTCCCGTCCGCGCGAAGTGTCCGTGACAGAGTCCGTTGACCAAAATCCGTTGACAGCCGCTCGGCTTTTGACTTTGGACAAACTGGATGATATCCCCTATGAAAAACTACAGTATTACCTGAAGCGGTTTAGGCTCATTAAACGAATTTGCCCCTGAGAGAATCAGGGGCTTTTTGCGCTAAGGAGAAGTTGCTGTATTTCTCTTCTCTTGTGTTAGTTGTTCAAGGTTTAGAAAAATTACCTGAGAACTTTTTATTGACCAGTCTGCTAAAAATGTCGGATTCACTATCGCTTTAGTGTAATCTGCTTTACGACGATTATCATATAGCCTTTGAAGCTCCAAAGCTATCTTTCTCCTGACATCGCTCTTGGGAGAGTATTGCTGAAAATATTTCCGAATGCCAAAATGATCTTCTCCAGACCATTGAGGCGAGAATTTTTCAGACGCCCCAAACTCTAATGCAGCCTGAAACGCAGCGTAATATGCGCGGCTCACTGCGGAGCGCAAAGCCGCTTCCTGTGGACCAGGTTTGTCGGGCGCGGCCTTGATATTTTCAGCAAAGGTTAGAAAATCTTTCCAGTTGAATGCCATGCTTATTCGAGATTGAAATTAAATAACCCGCCAGTCAAGTCGAATTGCTTCAAGAACCATACTTCGTCAAAAGCGCTGAGACGTTCAAAGGCTTCCTCAGAGGACAATGCTCCAGCGTTAATGTAACCAAATAATTGCTTGACGTTGGCTGATTCGGGGTCATTGACGACTTCGAGAGCAATGGATGCATCATTGCCAAAGAATTCCTCAACCACGGGTCGTGTGTCCCATAAGACAGAAAAGATCCTTTTGTTGTCAATCAGGAACTTTTTGACTGCATCGGAGTTGCGAAAGGTGTAGATAGATTCCAATTTGGCAATGCGCGCCTCGTAAACGACAGCCCATAAATTTACTTCCTGTTTGGCAAAGGTGGAAATGTCAAGTTGCTCTTGCGTAAAGAAACGCTGGGCAAGCCACTTGATTAATATCCATTCGTCGGCGTTTCCCCAAGTAAGGGTATCTTCGCCTTTCCAGCGGTAGCCGAAAGTCTGGCCGTAGGCTTCATCCCACGCGGAAACTCCGAGCATGTCTACAAAATATTGAGACGCATTCTCACTCCATTTGGGTGAGAAGGGACTCGGGACAGGAAAAGTGCGGGTAGTATCAAGCATGATTATGTGTCAATCGTTTAACAATTTCATTATGACGTTTCGCAGATGCTCATATTGCGCGATATAAGATGATTTCAATCCTTCAAGAGATGGAAGTTGAATTCCAGCGTATTGGAAATGAGCGTTGCCATGTATCTTCATTTGGACATCATTCATTGGCTCGAAAACAATGTCGTATTGCAAATCGCCAGTTCTAAAAACCATTCTCGGCAGATAAGAAACCAATGTTCCTTGCAGGGTATCTTCCAATGCAGGACGATTTAAGACGAATTTTGAAATTAACACATTTTGTGGGGCGCTATCCTGGAAGCGTACTCCGAAATCGAAGTTATAGCCATAAGCAAAAATAGAGGCTTTATCTGCGGGGATAAGTTCGTTACACTTTATGGCATATTCCCAGAGAGGGAAATCACCGAGACCTTCAATTTCAGCGGCAACATTTATACGTATCCTGCGATCACCGATTTGGATAAGCCATGGTGAGGGCGGATAAACAGCAACAACCATCTCTGGCGTATCCATGACGGTTGGAGCAATATCAGGGATGATTCCCCGTAATTTGTTTCTATCAATCGTTTGAAGGTCAAGGGCGTTATAAACCAGAGTGATGTTGCGCCCAAAAACCGCTTCGATAACTGCTGCCACGTAACCGCCTCCTTAGGGCTTGCTGGATGTGTTCATATTATACAGCAAACCAATCATTGCGCGCTTATTCTCTTATGGCTTCTTAACGAAACCTTATATCAATCCCTTTCGCCCACCCAAACGGCATCTTACACCAAAATTCATGGGCATCAACTGCGAAGGATTTTAAGAAGAACAATCTGTTTTGCGTGAGAAGTTCGCGCGTGCGACAGTTGAGCACAGCCTTCGCCGCATCGATTCCCGATTGCGTCACGCCTGCCACGCCGTGACTGCCTGCGCCAGTGCCGCACATCGTCCCGATGTCCTTCGGGAGGCACAGGTGAGCGTGCTCGCGCCGCACAGGCCGTTTCGGGGTTGCCCCTTTTGGGACAACCCCCCGGGGGTGGGGGAATTGCCGAACGCTTTAATTCAAGAGACTGTGCTGCTCAGAATCCCTGGTGTTCCGTCCGGGCGAGGATCTCATCTTGCAGCGCCTGGCTGAGGTCGCAGAAATAGTCGCTGTAACCGGCCACGCGCACGATCAGGTCGCGGTATTGCGCCGGGTTTTGCTGCGCCGCCCGCAGCGTGGCCGCATCCACCACGTTGAACTGGATGTGGTGACCGTCCAGTTTGAAGTAGGTGCGGATCAGTCCCACCAGCTTGTCCAGCCCCTCGTCGTCTTTGAGCAACTGGGGCGTGAACTTCTGGTTGAGCAGCGTGCCGCCGGTGCGGGCGTGATCCATCTTGGCGACGGACCTGAGCACCGCAGTCGGGCCGTGACGGTCCGCGCCCTGGACGGGGGAAACGCCCTCCGATAACGGCGTCCAGGCCCGGCGTCCGTCCGGCGTCGCACCGATCACCGAGCCAAAGTAGACGTGGACGGTGGTCGGCAACAGGTTGACGCGGTACGCGCCGCCCTTGGTGTTCGGACGCCCGTCAATGGCCTCGAAGTAGACGTTGAACAGGTCTACCATCACGCGGTCGGCGTAATCGTCGTCGTTGCCGTAGCGGGGCGTCTTGTTCAGCAGCCTCTGGCGTTCGCGCTCGTGGCCTTCGAAGTCAGCAGTCAGCATGGCGAGCAGCTCGTCCATCTTCAGCGTCTTTTGGTCGAAGACGTGGTACTTGATGGCGGTCATGGCATCCGTGAGCGTGCCGAGGCCCACGCCCTGGATATAGCTCGTGTTGTAGCGCGCCCCGCCGTCGTGGTAGTCTTTGCCGGTGGCGATGCAATCATCAATCAGCAGCGAGAGGAACGGGGCGGGCATGTAGGCGGCGTACAGCCTTTCGATGACGTTGTTGCCGCGCACCTTGACGTCAATAAAGTAGCGCAGTTGCTTTTCGTAAGCGGCGAAGAATTCCTCGAAGGATTTGAACCCGGCCGGATCGCCCGTCTCCAGCCCGATCTTGCGCCCCGTGCGCGCATCCAGGCCGTTGTGCAGGGTAATCTCTAAAATCTTGGGCATGTTGAAATAGCCGGTCAGGATATAACTTTCCTTGCCGAACGCGCCGACCTCCACGCAGCCGCTCGATCCGCCGTTGCGGGCGTCCGCCACGGACTTGCCCATGCGCACCAGCTCATGGACGATCAGGTCGGCATTGAACACCGACGGCTGTCCGAACCCGGTGCGGATGATCCTGGCGGCGCGTTTGACGAAGCGGTCGGGGTTCTTCTTGCTGACCTGGATCGAAGAGCTGGGCTGCAAAAGGCGCATCTCCTCGATCACGTCCAGGAGCAGGTAGGTGACCTCGTTGACGCCATCCGAGCCGTCTTCCAGGATGCCGCCGGTGTTGATCTGGGCAAAGTCGGTATAGGTGCCGCTCTCGGCTGCCGTCACGCCGACTTTGGGCGGCGCGGGCTGGTTGTTGAACTTGATCCAGAAGCATTGCAGCAATTCCTCGTAGTACTCCCTCCCATGCCGGTGGTCTCCCGGCGGGGGCCCCACCCCATTAGAACTGGGGCAGGCAGGGGTGCTTCGCGAAGGGTTGGGGAGGGGGTCGTAGAACGGGTAGAGGTGGCGGTCGAGATGGCCGGGGCAAAAGGCGTCCCAGGTGTTCAGTTCGGTCGTCACGCCCAGGTGGACGAACCAGTAATATTGCAGCGCCTCCCAGAAATCGCGCGGGGCGTGCGCCGGGACGTGCGCGCAGACCGCGGCGATGCGCTCCAGTTCGGCCTTGCGCTGCGAGTCTGTCTCTCTTTTTGCGGAGGCCCGCGCCAGGTCCGCGTGACGCTGCGCAAAGCGGATCAGCGCCTCGGCGCAGACGGACATGGCCTGCAATTCCTGTTCTTTGGCATACGCCTGAGGGTCGTGGAGATAGTCCAATTCTCCCAGGCTGCGTTGAATGTCTGCCTTGAAATCCAACATGCCCTTGCGGTAGATCTTGTCGTCCAGCACGGTGTGACCGGGGGCGCGCTGCTCCATGAACTCGGTAAAAATGCCGGCCTCGTAGGCCGCTTTCCACTCTTCCGTCATTTCCCCGAAGAGACAATCGCGCATGGACTTGTCCTGCCAAAACGGGATGATCTTTTCCTGGTAAACCTGCCGCGCTCGAGCGTCCACAGCAAAGGGGATTTTTTCGCGTGAGTCGAGGATATCCAGGTCTTGCAGGCTGTGGCAGCACAGTTCCGGGTAGGTCGGCGTGGCTTTGGGAGCCGGGCCTTTCTCGCCGATGATCAGCTCGCCGGGGCCGATGTAGATCGTCTTGTGTTCCATCAGGTATTGAAAGGCCAGTGCGCGGCGCATGGGCGCGGAGGTGAAGCCCGGATTCTGCTGACCGGGTAGGCGTTGCCCTGAGTTTATCGAAGGGTGCTGCGCATAGAACTGCGTTATCAACTCGGCGCGCTCGGTCGAAAGCGAGGGCCTGGCCTCCAGGCTTTGTCTTCTCAGTTGGGCGACTCTTTCACTGATCATGGGATAGCCTCTCTCGGATTGATTTGATAAAGGGTGCTCATGGCAGAATCTCTGAAGACCAATTCAGGGAGACGAGTCATGAGAACCCGACGAGAATCGTACTTGCCGAGTAGGCGCTGCCCTGAGTTCATCGAAGGGTGCTACGCAGAAGAAACGGTTGTGTACACCTGCCGAGTAGGTGCTACGCACGAAATGGATGCCCAAATCAGAGATGTTCCTCAACGGCCAGACCGTTATTTTCTCCTCAACCGGATACGACTGCTGGCCAGGGTAGACGACCCACAGGTGGTCCAATGCCAATCGCCCGACTGCCTCACGCATGGACGGCGTCACTTTTGGGGCTTCGTTGAATTTCACTTCAAACCCGTAACGCCGGCTTTTATGCAGGAGGATCAGGTCCAATTCCGCGCCACCGTGGGTCGCCCAGTAATAGGCCTGGGAAGGATGCAACGTCAGCAGGATCTGTTCGATTGCGAACCCCTCCCATGACGCGCCGACCTTGGGATGTCCCCACAGTGCATGCAAGTCGGGAATATCCAGTAAGCGGTGCAGCAGGCCTGTATCTCGGAAGTAAATCTTGGGTGCTTTTACCTGCCGCCTGGCAACGTTCTCGTACCAGGGCTGCAACTGGCGGACCATGAAAGTCCCGGTCAGGATATCCAGGTAACTGCGAATGGTTTTATCAGATAACCCCATCGAACGCGCCAGCTCAGAGGCGTTCCATGTCTGGCCATGGTAATGGGCGAGCATCGTCCAGAAGCGGCGCATGGCCGCCGGAGGAATGCTGATGCCCAGGAGAGGAATGTCACGTTCCAGGAATGTACGAATAAATCCTTCCCGCCAGGCCTGGCTGTCATCTTCGGTTTCGGTCAGGAATGAGCGCGGAAAGCCGCCGCGCACCCACAATGTTTCCCAACGGTCTTTGCCGGTTTCCGTCAGGTCGAAACCGGACAGCTCGACAAACTCCACCCGCCCGGCAAGCGTTTCGGACACGTTCTTGATCATCTCCGGTGTAGCACTTCCCAGGATCAGGAAGCGCGCCTGGTTTTCTGGCCGGTCGACCAGGATGCGCAGTACTTGAAATAATTCGGGGATCGTTTGGATCTCGTCCAGGACAACCAGTCCATCCAGGGCACCCAAGACCATCTCCGGGTTCTGCAGCCGCCGCTGGTCTGGCACGGATTCAAGGTCGAAAAGTGTCGCCTTCTTCCCTTGTGCAAAATGGCGAGCAAGTGTCGTTTTGCCGCACTGACGCGGGCCGAGCAGCGCGGTAATGGGGGATCGCTTCGTAGCTGCATCCAACTTTTCAAGGTAGAATTTTCTCGTAATCATGCCTATATTATACTGCGAAATCTCGGAGTATAATCCCGAATTTTCGTTCTTGCGGGAAAGCCAAAACGCTTGCGACCTGATGGGCAACCATGAACGAAAGCATATTCGCCATGGTTGTGGAGAATGGAAACATTCCCAACCAAAAACCCCCAGATGTGGGGGCTATGGATCGTCCTCCCCCCAGATTTAGGTGGGCCCGGCTGGGATCGAACCAGCGACCAAGCGATTATGAGTCGCCTGCTCTAACCGCTGAGCTACGGGCCCGTTCAAGTAACCAGTGACCAGTTATCAGTGAACAGTGATGCTCTTACTGGTAACTGATCACTGGTCACTGAATACTGGTTGTGCGCAGCACCTACTCGGTAGGAGCGGGAGACGGGATTCGAACCCGCGAATATCAGCTTGGAAGGCTGATGCCTTACCACTTGGCGACTCCCGCGGCGGAGCATTCGTTGTCACAGGCCTGATTTTACCGTGAGGGGGGCAAGGGGTCAAGTGCCCGGTTAGAGGTTATAATAAACGCCGAAGGCCCCGAAGGTCGGTAATTATGAAACCCATTCGCCTCCTTTTGACTCTCACCGGCTTGTTCCTCTTCGCCCTCCAACCCGTTCGGGCGCAGAGTGAGTCGCGCCTGGCCATTATCCAGACTATTGACGGCCCGATCACGCCGGCTACACAGGAATATCTGTCGCGGGGGATTAAAATCGCCCACCAGCGCGCGGCTGAGGTGTTGATCGTGCAGCTCAACACCCCGGGCGGGGGCATCGACGCGATGAACCGCATGGTGCAGGATATGCGCGCCAGCCGCGTACCAATCGTGGTTTACGTTGCCCCACGCGGGGCGTGGGCCGGCTCGGCTGGGACGGTCATCACGCTGGCTGGCCACGCCGCGGCCATGGCCCCCGAAACGGCCATCGGCGCGGCCAGTCCGGTCGGGGCGCAAGGCGAAGACCTGCCCACCACCGAACAGACCAAAGTCACCGAAATCCTGAAAGCTACCGTCCGCTCGCTGGCCGCTCGGCGCGGAGCGGAGGCGATCAAACTGGCCGAGGATACCATCGAGAAAGCGCGCGCCGTCTCTGCCGATGAAGCCCTCCAGGTCGGTCTGGTGGATTTCATCGCGGCTGACCTGCCCGATCTACTGAAGCAACTGGATGGCTTCAATATTGAAACCGTCGATGGCCCGCGGGCGCTACAAACAGCCGCTGCGACCGTCGAATACCTGCCGATGACGCTCATCGAACAACTACTGTTGATGCTCACGAATCCCAACTTCGTTTTCCTGCTGTTGAGCATCGGCGTGCAAGCCATTTTCATCGAACTTTCCAGTCCCGGCGGATGGGTGGCCGGCTTCATCGGCGCGGTCTGCCTGGCGCTGGCTGCCTACGGTCTGGGCGTCCTGCCGGTCAACTGGTTCGGGCTGTTCTTCCTGGTCATCGCCTTCGTGCTTTTCATCGCAGATATTAAGGCACCGACGCACGGTGCGCTGACCTTGGCCGGCATTGGCTCGTTCATTGTCGGGGCGTTGGTGCTGTTCAATTCGCCTGGCACGCCCCAATTTCAGCGCGTCTCGCTCCCGCTGGTGATCCTGGTCGCCATTATCTCCGGTATCCTGTTCGCCATCATCATCGGATTCGCCCTGCGCGCCCAGAAGAGGCCGATCGTCACCGGGCAGGAGGGCATGCGCGGTGCAACCGGCATCGCCCGTACCAACATTGACCCGACCGGCCAGGTTCAGGCTGCGGGAGAACTATGGACAGCAGAAGCAGTTGAAGGCTCCGGAAAGATTCGGAAGGGTGAGAAAGTGGAAGTTGTGAAGGTTGAAGGTGTCAGGTTGAAGGTTCGTCCGCGCACTCAACGGTAAGAAATTACCGGCCGAGCAGGTGCTTCGCATACATAAGGAACATTATGCCTGTTACTCCCACACGAGAGCGGGTCAACCCCGAAACCTTCTCCATTATGGTAGCCGACCAGGCTGCCATTACCCCCCTGCGCCGCCCGGAGTGGATCAAAGTCCGCGCCCCCTCCGGCGAGACGTATCAGCAATTGCAGGAGCTGAGGCGCTCGAAAGCCCTGCACACCGTCTGCGAGGAGGCCATGTGCCCCAACCTGGGTGAATGCTGGGGCTACGGCACGGCCACTTTTTTGATGCTTGGTGACGTGTGCACGCGTACCTGCGGCTTCTGCGATATCAAACACGGACGCCCCGCGGCGCTCGACTGGCTGGAGCCGGAGCGCGTGGCGCAGGCGGTCAAGGCGATGAATCTGAAACATGCCGTGATTACCTCGGTCAACCGCGACGAGCGGCGGGATGGCGGCGCGCCGATCTTTGCGATGGTCATCCGCCGCATCCGTCAGCTGCTGCCCGGCTGTTCGATTGAGGTGTTGATTCCCGATTTCAAAGGCAGCCTTGAAGCCTTGAAAATCGTGATGGAGGCGCGACCTGAGATCCTGAACCACAACGTCGAGACCGTGCCGCGGCTGTTCAAGCAGGTCCAGCCGCAAGATAACTACGCTTGGGCCGCGGCGACTTTGAGTAACGCCAAAAAACTCGACCCCGAAGTGCTGACCAAATCAGGCATCATGCTTGGGTTGGGTGAGGAGCTGGAGGAAGTCAAAGCCGTGATGCGCGACCAGCGTTCGTGGGACGTGGATATTCTCACCATCGGCCAGTACTTGCAACCCAGCAAAAAACACCTGCCGATTACGCGCTATTACACGCTGGAGGAGTTCAAGGAATTGCGCGACTATGGGCGCGAAATCGGCTTCAAGTGGGTAGAGTCCGCGCCGTTGGTGAGGTCGTCGTATCATGCCGGCGAGCAGGTGAGAGCGTTGAGCGCGGTACACCGGAAGTTGTACGGCTAGGCCAGAAGCGATCATTTCCATTGGGCTGGCCGCTGCAGAACAACGCCGTCCGGCTTGATGACTTTTTCGGGGAAAAGACTTTTGGACAATTCCACATGTCCGATGTGCAGCACGCCGCTGGATGCCTGTTTCAGAGCATACGATGACCTCCCCGGCGGGAAAACCGCCACCACGCGCTTGGATGGGAATAAACGCCGTATTGTCTGTACAAGCCCCGCAAGGTCGCTATCGGCAGAAACCAGCAGAGCCACATCGAACTTGTCTTGAAAAGCATCAGCCATCAATTCCACAGAGATATTCACATCGGTCATTTTCTCGTGGTGGGTTATGTAGGTATGGCCGCACTGACGACAGACGATTATCTCTGAAAGGAATTGCCCGTAATAGATGCGAAAGTCCGGGAGCGTTTGCAAAGCCTCCAGAAAGACAGCCTGCCGCTTGCGTTTGCTTTCGGGCTGCGTTACAACTGTTGTAAAGTACTTTGTGGCAATCAGGGTTTGATGGGGTTTGAGAAATTGCCTGACGAGGGCTTGAATGTTGAGCCAGTAGAAACGTTTCCACCCTTTGGCGCGCAAGCCGTAGTAAAGGTTATACCCATCCACATAAGCGATCACACGTTCCATAGGTATCTCCCCTTGTTTAAGGGACAGCCCGCCTTTCGGCGGGCGTCGGCCTGGAGATGCTATCTCCAGGGGGGTTGCTTTTATTATACTCTTTTACAGCAAAATGTCAATTCCTCTGCCGAGTAGGTGCTGCGCACAAAAAAAAATCTATCAAGAGCAGGCGGGAGTTTTCAGCAGTGGTCAACGCGCTCGAGCAACTCCCCCAGAGGTAAATCCGCCAGCGATTTCAGCGTCAGGTCTGCGCCGTCAAGCCATAGCCGCGCAGTGAGCGGATTGGGCACCGCGACGACGAATATCCCCGCGGCTTTGGCGGCCTTCACGCCGTTGGGCGAATCCTCGAAAACGATGGCTTCCTCCGCCCGGATGTGGAGCGCGGCCAGGGCGGCGCGATACAGTTCCGGGTCCGGTTTGGTGCGCGAAACGTCGTCGGCGCATTTGATGATTTCGAAGTAGTCCCACAGGCCGAGACGGTTCAG
>JBDRTP010000209.1:0-5869 GCA_043823965.1 Chloroflexota bacterium | reverse complement strand
CCAATGTTGTGATGCGAATGATTGTCGCGAATGATGGCCTCATGCAGTTCGTAGGTATTGATGCCTGTGCCTAAGATACCCCTTTCCACCCGCTCAGTGGCCGGACCGTTTTCTGCCGCCTCGTTGCCCTCAATAACTACTCGGCGCACTCCGACCACGTTGAGTCCAAATCCTTCCCCGTCATAATCGGGATCAATGGACGCGCGCCCATTACCGATAAACCGATTGTTCCGAATCAAGATATCAGATCCCACTAGAACATAAAGGCCCTCATCGGTGTAATTTCGAAACTCCAGATTCTCTATAATCACGTTCACCGACTCGACGATCCCTATACCCATTGTGCGGTTCGACTCGCCATCGAGCACGGGCAATCGAGCGCCATCTGTTATACCCTGAATAGTAATTGGCGCGCTGTCGTTTCCAAACGCGCCCATAACCACCGTTTCGTGATAAGTTCCGGGCATGACGCGCACGGTTTGACCTGGCCTCACGTTACAGAGTGCATAAGCCAGGGTGCGGAGCGGGGCCTCAGGGGTGGTCCCTGGGTTCTGGTCATCTCCATCAGGCGACACATAAAGAACAATTCCATCTATCGGGCGCGCCTCATCTCCCAGACATTCCATTCCATTCTGGAAGGTGACACCTACACGCCCATTGCTCGTGACAGTTGGAAGAGAAACAGAGGTAGTCGTAGGACTCTCGATTTGCGTTGCGGTTGCGTGCGGTTGCGAGATGGCCACACAGGCCACAAGCCCGATAAGCGTGAATATGGCGAGGCAATATCGAATTCGCATAGGTGTCGAGAAGGTTTGCCGCCCAACGGCACCGAGCTCAGCCGCCGCCGACTCTGGCAAGACTCGCTTCAATAACCAGAGCGATTTCCGGCAATTCGCTGGCGGCACTGATCAGTGCTGGTTGTAGATGTTTGACGTTTTTCTTGAACATGCTGCGATTATATTAAACTTTTCGCTTTTTGAGGCGGGTTGATCACCCTTTTTGCAGTGGACTCATTTAAGTGATGGCATAACGCCTGACAACTTGCGCTTCTTGTTGCCACAATTGGACACACCGCTAGCGAGCGTAGTCCTTCAACGCGATGGATTAGGGAGACGAAATATCGGTGAAATGGAGGATTATCGGGTAGTCCTTAACAAGCAGGTCGCGGATGACCAGGTTTCCGTCTTCAATGCTCGTTGCCAGTTCTTGCTCGAAGCCGTGCAGGACGTCGATGCCCACCACCTTTTGAGCTGAAAATCCAGGGAGGGTCAACGTGGCTTCTATTCCGGGGTCGTCATCGACAGCTGCACCGTGTGTCCACAACGCGAGCAGCTTGTCACCATTTGGCAAAGAGAAACTGTAACTCATTATGTTCGTTGCCTCGCTTTGTATCTCCACCGACAGGCTTGCAGGCTCGGCTCCTGCCATGACGGTGCATAGGTTCTGAATCGTGTGAAAAGATACTACCCGTCTCTTTGAGGTTCCAACGCCATTCACAGTAACATCCATACCCAGGTGCATAATGATGAATCGGGCCTTATACTTTGCGGCTTTCCGGTCGCTATATGTCCAGGGTTCCCAGGGCGGGACATCCTCCTCGGTCCACCAAGTCATCTCATCTCCGGAATATTCTCCCTTAAAGCCATGGGCGGAAGCCAAATCCTTAATCTCCTGGACTAGGGACGGGTAGATATAGTAGTACTCTCGCCAGTATTCGTATTCCGGTGAGGGTCCACCGGGATGCCAGGCAACAACATCCACCAGTGGCAGTATGTCTGAACTCAGGATAGTGAGCAGGTACTGGCGCGAGCCTGGCACGGTCTGAGGCATGGTACTGCCAACCACGATTTTGGCGTCTGGATACTCTTGGCGGATTACGGGGACAACTCGCTTGACCAGATTTATGTAGTCGTCTACTTCTATAGCTTGGATGCCCATCGGCTCCTCCCAGCCAACGTCCGGCTCGTTCCATATCTCAAAGTACTGGATGCGGTCCTTGAAGTGGCGCACAATGAATCGCACGAAGTCAAGGTAACGTTGTATCTCCTCCTCTGTCTTGAACCTTGGGCGGTTTGCTCCCTCCCCCCCAGGCCAGGTTGCTGTGTCCCAAAAAGTAAGCACAAATGTGATGGTAATACCGTTGTCAGCTATACGGGTTATTACATCATCATGGCTCGGCTCGATGGTGAGCTCGGGCTTACTCAAGTCTGCCAAGTCGACGCTGATGTCGTTAAAAGCCACTTTAACTCGTTTCAAGCCCATTGGGAGCATTTCGTTGTCAATGACCCACTCCATGTCGTCTTTCCAAAAGTTGGGCCACAAGCCTCCAATGCGGTTGTCTTCGAGTTCACTTGATTGCTTGGGATGGAGCCGAGTTTTGGGCAGATTGTTCCCCTGTTGAAGAACTAGAGACCTACCTGTGCCTGATGTAGGTACAGAGAACATGCTGGTATTCCCGTCGCTGTCAGTGACTGTAGCCGTCAGATAGGGACCGGTGAAGGAAGAACCTTTATTAAAGGTAAAGGCACCCGTGCCATCAGCTTCTGCCTGGCCTTCGTAGATTTCTCCTTCGTTTTTGCTATCAGAAAAGATTTCAACAATGCTGTTTGGAGAAGCGGCGCCAGTGAGAGTACCTGCAGCAAGGTCGAAGTCGAAGATTACAGGCACTGGCAATCCACGGTTGGCACCCTTTTGCATCCAGATGCCGGCAACTTTATTATCATGGATGCTGTTTTGGGTGATGGCGTTGCCGAAAGAACTTGGGTCACGAATATCGATACCAGGTTCGTTGTAAGCAATGATGTTGTCTGGCCCGATAATACTAGAGTTGGCACCATATTCGATCCAGATGCCGGCGGGGTTCTGATTGCCCCAAGCACTCTTACCGGTCACATTGGTTCCAATCAGGTTACCGCTAATCTGGTTATGGGCGGTGTTGGTACCTTCGATGCCGATGCCTTCAGCGAGCAAATTTCCCTGACCAGTTGGCCCACTGCCTTGGCTTCGGTCTCCCCCAATTTTGTTATATTGACCAATTAGCTGAATACCCACCCCGAAGAAATTGACGATTTGCAGGCCTTGGATAGTATTACTATCTGAATGTACCCGGAGCCCAACTACCCATTCTCCTTGGGCATCAGTGCCGTCCAGGATTACTCCAGCGTTGCTGGCGTCAATCGTCAGATTACCTTGGGTGATGTTTGGCAGGTCTCTGGTAAGGTTGATGGTGACTGGCGCGATGGGTGGAAAGATTGCGGGGTCAAACATAATGGTGTCGCCGCCCTGTGCATCTTCCAATGCCTGGCGGAAAGTACCAAGGCCAGAATCCTCAGTGCTGATGACGACAATGGTAATTCCTTGTGGCACAGGTGTCGGTGTTGGCAGAGTCGGTGGTGACGTAAGCAGCACTGATGTCGGTGTGGGCACTGCGGGGGTGGCAGTAGGAGATGGACCTGGCACACAGACACTCAAAGCAAGGGAAAGAATGGTCAAAGGAAAGAATAGTGAAGTAACTCTTTTCATCGTTTTCCTCCGTTACTCGGGCTAACGATGGCGTAACTGGCTCGCCGACTCTGCCCCGGAACCTTGATCACCGCTGGAGCCGCTCCAGGGACCTTTCGATATCCTGTCGAACTTCTTCATCCGGCTCGCTGTCAAGAAGCGCCTTCAAGGGATCGATGGCTCTTGCGTCGCCGATTTTGCCTAACGCCTCTACTGCCGCCCCTCGAACATACCTGTCAGGATCCCCCAGCGCCTCGATGAGCGCCGGGACCGCTCGGGGGTCGCCGAGGTCTCCCAACGCGAAACCGACCGACTGCCGTATGTAGGCCTCTGGGTCGGACAGAAGACCGCTGAGCGGTTCGACCGCTTTCGGGTCCCCGAGGTCCCGCAGGGCGTAGACGGCAGCATTGCGCACCTGCGCATCCGGGTTTGTCAGCGCACCGATAAGTCCCTCCACCGCCTCCAATTGCTCAAGTGAGTGCACCGCTTCGCGCCGGACCCTGGCCTCCTCATCGTCCAGGGCGCTGATGATGTGCTCCACTGCCTCCCGGTCTCCCAGACGTCCCAGGGCGTACACAGCGGCTCTCCGGATCTCCGCGGTGCCGGTCTGCAGAACCTGCACCAGGTAGGAAAGGAGCCGGTCCGACTGCACCCCCAGGGTTTCCATCGCGTAGCTCCTCACCATCGCATTGTCGCTTGACAGCGCCCTGACCAGAGAAACCTTCTCGGTGAAGATCCGCTTTTCGGTCAGGGCGATGCCCGACTCCCCAACCAGAATGATGGCGTAAATCACATCCTCATCCGAGGCCGCCGGAGACCCACCAAGGGGAAACAGCGAACTCCTGCGAACATAGCGGCCATCCAGTTCGGAACGGGTCACATCATCCGTGACGATCCACACAGCCACCTGCCTGACGACAGATGAAGGCTCGGTCGTCCAGACCCTCGCGATCAGGCGCTGCAGTTCCTCCTGCTCAGGGGCGGAGATAATGTCAAAGGTAGAGGTGTCATCCGGGATGGGCCGGAAAAGGTTGGCGCATGCGGCAGCGACCAGAGCAGTCGCTTCTTCCTGGTCCGTGAGGTAGAGGATCTTCTCCTCCACGGCAACCATGTCCTGCGCGTCGCCGCGATTGACAAAAAACGTACCGATGGGAATCGTAATCTGCATGCTGACCGGAATACTCCGCTCGACCGATACCCTGACCGCCGAAAGGCCGGCTCCTTGGACGCGGACTGCGACCCCTTCGCGTTCTGTGGCTTCCGTGATGGTCAGCACCTCGGCTGGGGTCGGCGATGGTGCGGGCGTAGAGGCCGCAGCCGGTCTGGGAGTGTCAGTGGGCAGCAGGCCCATCTGCTGGCCGATGGTCCGGATAGCACCCAGGGCAAAACTGAAGAGGCAGCACGCGCCCAGAAGACCGAGTGCTACCCCCCAGCAGCCGATCTTCCGTTTGGGTTTCGCTGTTTCAGTCATCGGTCATTCTGCTCCTAGGACTTCGTCCGCGTCGGTTTCCGTCTGAGCCTCGATCACGGCAAGCCGTGGCGTATCCCCTGGTCGCCGACGCAGCGCTCTAACTGAGGATGAGTCGTTTGATTTCTCTCGTCTCTGTAACAATCCGGGCCACGCCCAGCAGTTTGAGTAGCGGGAAGATTCCGCTCAACACTAACGGTGGAACCCACGATACAAAGCTCTGCAAGAAATTGAGTATTCCGCTCACCATAAAGGCCAGACCCAACCAGATGAATTGCGCGTAGGGTTGGAGCATCGTTTCCATGCCCACCCAAGATTGCTCGAATTCCTGCTCGGCTTTCTCCAGTGCGGCAGCCTTCTCCTCCGGCCTAATCTCACTCTGGCTTTCAATCTGGGTCTGCAGGCGGGAGGAAACTATCCCCTCGACAATCTGCTTGTATTTTGGCGGTAAGATGAATCCGCGACGTATCGCATCCTCTCTGTAGCCCAAACCAAAACTGATACTGACCAGGAGTATGAGTGCAATCAGCAGGGTCCCCTGCCCTTCCTTGATGGGACGCACCGAGAAATTGAGCCGGTTATTCAGTTCCGTGATGACAGAGCGTGCGTACACTATCGCCAGAACAAGATAAACAAGCCCTAAAGCCACCGACACGATGCTTGTCTCCCACGCAAGGATCAACGCCAGCGCGGACAGAACAAAGGCAACGATGATCACCCAGAAGGGACGCACCAATGCCACGAGTAAGCCGGCTGCCATAACGACCAGGGCAATGGTCCCAAAAACCCAAATCGCCAAGTTCAACAGCTCCGGACCTGGCGAGAACAAAGCCTCATATTGGCGATAAACCCGGCCGCAAACCACGCCGAGCAAGGCGTTGGTGATGACGAGGACGGCGA
>JBDRTP010000208.1:0-34687 GCA_043823965.1 Chloroflexota bacterium | reverse complement strand
GTGGCAGAGGCTTGTCCTGCCTGCACCGTGCGCAGGCACAGGTGAGCCTGTCGAAGGGAAGACTTTGAGAGGGCAGGGTTGGTCGGTCATTTTTTAACCACAAAGGACACAAAGGGCACGAAGGATTCTTGGCGGTTAATTTCCCAACACTGAGATTATACAACCGAAAGCGAACGGCGCGCCGTGGGGTCGACGCGCCGTATTGCTATTTCTTCTTGTAGGTTGCCCGCTTCTCGCGGATGCGCTTGACGATGGTATCAATGTTTTGATTGTCCAACCAGGCGTGGCGATCTTTGGAATAATCACCGTGTCCCCCACCAGCGATGGCAAGTTCTGTGAGCAAAACTGGAATTTTCTTTTCCATTTTCTTCGCCCGTTCGCGGTAGAAAGCAATTCGCTCCGCGTGGGATTTGCCCGCTAAACGTTGGGCGTTCTTATCGCGGATTTTGCGCGTCATCTCGATGGTCTTAATCTTTTTCGCGTCCATACGAATGCTCTCAGGCAGTTACCGCTGGCCGCACAAACGATTTATTCAATGCGCGAACGATAGTATGCGGCAGGTCAACGGGGATGAAGTAGTCAGCAGGGAAGAGATAATCTTCGCCGCTTTCGTCTATGATTCGCAAGTCACCATCGGCCTGGGCATCTTTATCGGGGAGAACACGATAAATCTTGTGCAATTCCAGCGAGGCGGGATATTCACCATTATTGACGCAGATTGCGAAATGGGGAGTAGATTTTGTGTTTTTCATGGTTTTATTCCAAGTAACGCTTACGTTTGAACTCTTTTCGTCCGATGCCGTGCGCCTCATACCAGTGAATTTCGGCTTTGCGGACACGTCCATGCGAGAGACGGATAGTGGCAACACCTTTCATCTTTCGTCAGCGTCCATCGCCATACAACTTTTTGAGACGTTCCAAATCGCGAATGGAGTTTCCGATGGCAATCACTTCGATGTCTGTGATGTCGCTGATGATTTCAAAGGATGCCATCCCGTATATCTCCTGTCAAATTATACACTCTCGCACACAGCCTTGCGGATTTCCATTTAATGGGGGCATTGGCTACCTTCCGCTTTCCTGATCGAAAAAATACCGCCAGGCAGGGATGATGGACACTTGAATGCCGTCCATCTCAAATTGTTCGTCATGGTCAAGGCTGAGGATGGTCCCTTTTCGCAAGTCAAATTTTTTGCATGCCTGGATCAGCCCACGCGCTTCGCGTTCCTTTGTTTGAGCGCCCGCGAAATCGGCGGACACCTGAATCGCTTCCGTCACGTTGCCTTTTTCAATCGTCACAAAATCACATTCGCCGCCATTTTGTTGGTAGGCGATCTGTTTGCCCTGTTTGATTAATTCGAGAGCAACGACAGTTTCGAGCAGTCTCCCCCTATCCTGGCTGAGTTTGTAATCCAGCGCGGCGCCCAGTCCCGTGTCAATTACGTAGGTTTTCTTTTGCGATCCTTCCGCTTTCACCACGGAATGGGAATATTTAGGAACAAAGCGGTTCAAATAAATTGCCTCGATATATCCCTGATAGGCATAGAGAGTGTCCTTTCCCACCTGATAGCCCTGTGATTTCAATTCGTTATAAATCTTGTTTACGCTGAATTCTCCCGCGCTCGCGCCGACAACCCTCTTACAGAAATACTTGAGAAGTGCCGCCTGGGAAATGCGATATCGTTCCACCAAATCCCTGAAGACCATCACGTTGAAATACTCTTGCAAGATTTTTTCTTTTAGGTCTTCTTTTTGTTTTACGAGTTCGGGGAAACCGCCCCCGACCATAAAGCGTTCAAAAAGGTTCGCCAGATTGGCTTTGTCCGCACTGCTGTACGGATTCAGTCCAGGTGAAAGAACTTGTGCGTATTCAAAGAAAGATAATGGATACACCTCAAAGGTGATCGTCCTGCCGCGCAAGGCGGTTGCGATCTCCTGGGAAAGGAGCCTGGAATTGGAACCCGTAATAAAAATGCGCTGGCCGATGGATGAATAGAGTCGGGCGATAAATTTTTCCCAGCCTTCCGCCTCCTGGATCTCATCGAAGAAAAAATAACACTCCGATAATTTGATCTGGGGATGTAGTTCCTGGTAGGCTTGCAAGATCAAGTCCAAATCCTCGCTCGATACCTGCAACCGCTCGTCCTCAAAATTGATGTACAAAATTCTTTCAGGCGCTATCCCGCTGGCTTTGAGTTGGTGGATGAGGCTAAAAAGGTGATATGTTTTCCCACTGCGCCGCACTCCAGTCAACGTGATGATTTTCCCACTATCGGCGGGAATTTTCAGCATCCGCTGCCAAACCTCTGGAACAACCCTTGTTTGACTATCAGTAATGATCGTTTTTAGCAAGTCTTTCCTTGTCATAAGGGAAGTATGCACCAGAAGTTTCCTTTTGTCAAGGAAATATCACGTCCACGCCGTCTTTGGTCAGGCGAGTGTAGCCCCTGCTTCGCAGGGATTCAGGGCGCGGACGGGGGCCGAGTCCGCGCCTGTGCCACCTGTGCCCCGCAAGGGTACGAAGTGGTATGGGCGTGGCAGAGGAAAACACGGAGTGGTCGCTTAGATTCGGGCATCTCCTTCTCAGTTATGACAAATCAACGATGTGATTTCGCAGCCAACCTGTGAATGCTTTGCGCGATATTTTCCCTGACGCAACACCAAGCACGATCTCAACTTGCCCATCCACGCTTGCGGAAATTTCATAGCCGTTCAACATCAAGAATGTTTCCATTGCGGCGTGACCTGCACGTTTATTCCCGTCAACAAATGGATGATTTTGAATCAACGAAAATCCAAGTGCAGACGCTTTTTCCACAATCGTTGGATACAACTCTTCACCGTTAAATGTCATGCGCGGCTGGGCGACTGCTGACTCCAATGCGCCAAGATCAAGTATCCCCACTGAGCCGCCTGATTGCTCCATAACGCGGCTGTAAATTTCCAGAATCTCACTTACGGTTAAATAGCGCATTAAGCCAACCGCTGGTAAAGATCGGCATTTTTGCGCAGAACACGCTCAAGCGCTTTCCGAAAATCAGCGGGCGGGCGGGTCAGCAATTCTTCGAGGCTGGCGCGCACCAATTCCTCAGGCACAACCCGAAAACGCTCTGCGATTTCATTCAGTTTTTGCACCCGCTTATCTGGCAGTGTAATTGTGATTGTAGTAGTCATAGTGCGGCTTCCAGCCGCAACCAAACAGGCGTGTCGTTGCGAGGAGCGTTCCCTTCGCTTGCACCTGCTGCAAGTGCAGGCGAAGAACACTCAGGGCATGCTTTGCGACGACGTGTGCCACGAAGTGGTAAGCAATCCCCTCGCATGTTGGGAGACTACTTCGCCAAAGAACGGCTCGCAGCGACACATCATTGAAGATTTGCGCGTACAAGGCAAATGTTGCGCGGTAATTTTATAGCTCACTCCTGAGCAAATTATACTCCTGCGCGCGCGGCCTTGCGGATTTCGTACGCCCAGTCCGCGCTGGGGAGGAGGGATTCTTTGTCGAGCCACGCGTCCACGCCATCTTTTT
The DNA here is from genome assembly GCA_043823965.1 of Chloroflexota bacterium. Taxonomy (GTDB): domain Bacteria; phylum Chloroflexota; class Anaerolineae; order Anaerolineales; family Villigracilaceae; genus CG2-30-58-95. The sequence continues at coordinate 31,161 of JBDRTP010000208.1, read as the reverse complement.
TGAGGCGGGAGTATAAGGCGCGCATGTATGCCCGTAAGGGTACGGCGTCACGGCCTGTGCCACGAAGTGTATCCGCGTGGGCGTGGCAGAGGAATACTTTGAGAGGGCGGGACATAAGAAAGGATGAAGTCAGAAGGATGAAGGGATTCACTACCGCGCAAGATATTCTTCGGGTGTCAAAACTGTCAGGGTCGTTTTGCCTTTGAAATGTTTGGCGTTCCAGGTGACAAAACATTCAACATCAAGAGCGCGCTCTGCTGATGACAGAATCAACGCATCCATAAATGCCATACGAACTGATCGCATCTTTTGAAAAGGACGTTCGTAGATAATTTCGTGCCAATTTTCTGACTTAACCCGCTCATTGGGGCCTACATCCCAGATGATGGTCAGGTTGTATGCATCAACCAGCCATTCTTGCCATTGATCCAGTTGTTCCGCTGAGAGATTAAAAGACAACTGCCCGAGCACTTCCATCATGTTGTAGATTGTGGTGGGGGCTGGGCAGTTTGTACAAATTCAAGAAATTTCTGATTTATTTCCTGACGGCTATCGTTCTGAAAAGCAAACGCCAGCAGTAAAACATCCGAATCAATTACGACCATGCCTGTCCCCGCAACTGACGCATGGCATCATCCAGAGATTGTTGCGCAGTGGCAACTTGCACCGTTTTTCGGACTTCGTCTGCAAGCAAGCGCGCTGACTGTATTGACTTGGGGTCACGGGAAGGGCGAATCAGTTTCACCCCAGCCAGTTTCGCCAATTCATCACGCAAACGACGCTGGTCACGCAACGACAACTGGCGCGCCAGTTCGAGAGTCTCTTTATAGGTTGGATACCTGCGCGTGTAAGTAGTCATAGCTTGATTATACTCACTTTCAGCGACGATTCATCTCTCTCGCGCGGCCTTGCGGATTTCCAATTCCCAATCCTGGCCTGGGAGAAGTTTCTCTTTGTCGAGCCATGTGTCCACGCCGTCTTTGCTCAGGCGGGTCCTACGGCAGGGCGCGGACAGGGTCACGGTCCGCGCCTGTGCCACGAAGTGGTATGTGCGTGGCAGAGGAAGACTTTGAGAGGGCGCATAAGAAAGGATGAAGGATGAATTACCCGGCACTTGCGTTCTGGGCAAGTGTGAAGGATGAAAGTTCGGAAATTTCCCGACAATGGGATTATACAACTAAAACAAATGGGGCGACAATGGTGTAAAATACTGGCGTGAAGATTTATCTTGATACCAGTGTCTATAACCGCCCCTTTGATGACCAGACTCAGCCGCGTATCTGGTTGGAAACATTGGCTTTGGGGTTGATCTTGCAACTGGTTGAATCAGGTGAAGCGACATTGGTCAATTCATCCGCGTTGGAATTTGAGAACAGCCATGACCGTACACGTTCTCAGCGAAAGACAAATCGTTTTAGAAGCCGCTCAGGTACTCATTCAACACATGAGTCCATCCAAAGCGACTCGTTTTTGGGCTTCCTGGCAGGTTGGCGAGGGAGATTATCTTGCCATTCGTGAGCAACTATTTCAAAAAGAGACGGTTGCTTCCTTATATGAGCAAATCAAGAAGTTTCAGGAAGAACAGAAGAAGTAGACAAAGCAAAACGCCCCGCAAAAGGGCGTTTTTGTTTAAGCCTTGTGGATTTCCAATTCCCAATCCTGGCCTGGGAGGATAGTTCGACACTTCGACAGGCTCAGTGCGGCGCTTCGCTCACCACATGGTTTTTCCTTGTCGAGCCGCGCGTCCACGCCGTCTTTGGTCAGGCGGGTCCTACGGCAGGGCACGGACGGGGTCACGGTCCGCGTCCCACAAGGGAATGATATGGGCGTGGCAGAGGCTTGCCCTGAGCCTGTTGAAGGGAAGACTTTGAGAGGGCGCATAGGAAAGGATGAAGGATGAATTATGAAGGATGAAAGGTTATTTTCCAAACTCCGCAAGAATCTTCTTGATCTTCGCAGCAGAAATATCGGATTGCTCGGTTTTTGAATAAATCGTCACCAGGATTACAGACGTTGTTATTTTCAGGTAGTAAATCACACGATAGCCACCACTCTTGCCGCGAGAAGCGTCACTGTTGCGAATGCGAGCCTTGAAAATTGTGTACCCCGTCCCTTGCACTTGATCGCCGATCAACTCCCCATGCTGGATTTGCTCTATTACGGGCTGGACATCCGAGCGAATACGAGGATACTTTTTCGCCAGCGCGCGTACATTCCGCTTGAACTCTGGCGTAAAAGCGACCTCTATGCGCGGCTTATCTGGCATCCACGCCTTCCCAGAGTTGTTCGAGCGGAAGAGTCTCGCCTTTCATGGCTTCCTGCCATCCCTGGCGAAAACTCGCTTCGGCGGGCTTCAGGGTCACGCTTTCGCGGAACAGGCGCACCAACTCAAGCAATGCAGGCAGGTATTCATCTGGCATTTTACGGATTTCCTGCGAAATCTTCTCTGTATATACGGATGGATAAGTATTCATAGTCTTTCTCCTGAACTACATTTCTATTATACCGCCCAAAAGCAAAACTGCAGGCACCTTCGGCCTGCGGCTGGTCGTCTCGCGCGCGGCCTTGCGGATTTTATACTCCCAGTCAGGGAAAGGATGAAGTCAGAAGGCGGAAAGATGAAGTTCTTCTTCGCGGACTTCGCGCTCTTTGCGGTTATTGCCCCGACGTGAAAATTATACAGCCAAAAGCGAACGGCGCGGCACGTTTATGCTATACTACCAACAGACACAGAAAGGTAGAGACCCATGTTACACCAGGTCAATTATGACGACCCGAAAATCCGCCTGCGCGACCTGATTGACGCAGCCCTGCGCGGCGACAAGGTGATTATTGTTGCCAAAGGTGGCAAACAGATGGTGGAACTCGTGCCAGTCCAGCGCGGTCAACGCCGCAAGTTTGGTAGCGCCAAAGGCAAGATCAAAATCGCGCCTGACTTCGACGCACCGCTGGCGGATTTCAACGCGTACATGGCATGAACATTCTGCCGGATACGCACGCGTTTCTATGGTTTATTGCAGGCAATGACAGCCTCAAGATAGGATAGAGAGTCGAGATAATCAATAGTTGGGCAACCGCATCCAATTCGCAAGGGAATTTATAGCAGGGTCATTACATGAAACCAGAGCGATTATCAAGAAACATTGTCTATCAAAGCCCTTGGGTAAACCTTTACCTTGATAAAGTGAAATTTCCAAATGGTCTTGTGATTGAGAAGTTTCATTTGCTGGATTTCCCCCACGCGGCAGTTACAGCGATTGTGGAAAATGATTTAGGGATTATCGTATTTGCTCGTATTTGTCGCTATACCACTGGTACTACAGAGTGGGAATTACCCGCAGGTGGAGTAGAAATTGGAGAGTCAGTAATTGACGCCGCCAAACGAGAAGTGTTAGAGGAAACAGGGTATACATCGGATAGTCATCAGTTGATTTACTCTTATTATCCGATGAACGGAAGCGCCAACAAACTTTTCCATGTGGTGCATTGCAAAGCAATTGACCATAAACAAGATTTTGATAAAAACGAAGTGAGCGAAACTCGATGGTTTACGAGAGATGAAGTCAAACAAATGGTAAAAGACAAAGTTTTTACAGATGGCTTTACCTTGACTGCTTTGTTACTATGGCTACAAAGTTAATAATCGAGCGGCAATATCTCTTACCTGTTTCTAGAAGTGAGCCGCTATAATTCCCTTAGTTTCGTGTGGGCAAAAAGGTTGCCCAACACCGGCTCCAGCGGACAGCAGCTCTGCCGCTCGCGAATCAGGCGCGTTTTGCCAGAAATGAGCGATAATGGGGAAGGAGTCTCGCCAGTCCCGCTGCCCGCCGCTAACGCACACCGTTGGGTGGATAACTTGAACGGATCCAATAGGTGCTGTTTATAAAACGAGGACAAGAACAATGAGAAAAGATATTGTGTGGCTGATAATGATCGTTTTGTTTGGGGTATTTTTGAGTGCTTGTAATACTCAAAAACTACAGCCTACTTTTACAATTGAACCAGTCAGTACACTACGTCCAACGGCAATTAATACACCAGTCTCCAAAAATACGCCTGAGGCAACAGTAACTTTTTCGCCTAAGACGACCGATATGCCAAAACTGACCGGCCCAACAATACTACCTACAACTACAGCGACTGACCTACCCACATTGGTTGAAACAGAACCAACGATAGGATCAACTCGTATCTCCGAAGTTGATCAGATGGTACAAGTGTATGTTCCATCTGGCGAATTCATCATGGGGTCGGCTGACCTCGAAGCCAAGATAACCCTTGAGGGTGGACGCGCCTATCCCGAAATGCCCGTGAATACGGTGTATCTGGACGGATATTGGATTGATAAATATGAGGTCTCCAACGGCCAATATGCTTTGTGCTTAGACGCGGGCATTTGCCAGCCCCTCCACCTGACCAGCTCCGAAACTCGTACGAAATATTATGGTAACCCGGAATATTCGAATTATCCTGTCATCTGGGTGAATTGGTACATGGCGCGGGCGTACTGCGAATGGACCGGCAGAAGGCTGCCAACCGAGGCGGAATGGGAGAAGGCCGCCCGCGGTACGGATGGACGCAAATACCCCTGGGGTAATGATCCATTGAGTGGAGAACGGGCAAATTTCTGCGATATTGATTGCCCTAGAAGCTTTGCCAACTCCCTCTACAATGATGGCTACCCAGATACGTCACCGGTAGGAAACTATCCTGCGGGCGCCAGCCCCTATGGGGCGATGGATATGACTGGTAATGTGTGGGAATGGACCGGAACGCTCATCCAGCCTTACCCGTATGATTCCAACGATGGGCGAGAAGATCTGGAGGCAAATGGTGAGCGCGTATGGCGCGGCGGACCATGGAGCAATGGGGTGTGGTGGATGCGTTCAACCGTACGTTACCGCTCAGTTCCAACTTATTGGTTGGACAACCTGGGTTTTCGTTGTGCATCTTCGAAATAATGGTAAATACACTGTAGGAAAAATGCAACAGAAGGTGCAATGAAAGCCCCCTTCACGCTGTTTGCAAAGAACTATACATTCCATTCACAAAGCCACCCAACCTCGGCTCGCAGCGGACAGCGGCTATGCCGCTCAGCCAATTGCGCGGCTTGGCGGCAAAGGTAATAGCCTGCAATTGTCCTTCGCCCTCCCCGCCGCTGCCGCTGAAGCCGGTTGTTGAACGAAAAAGCGCGCAAATTTATCGAGGACGAGTCAAATCGGGTATTTCTGAGCGCGGCCAGCCTGTGGGAAATGGCGATCAAGATCAGTCTTGGCAAACTAACCCTCAGCGAGCCATTTGAAACGCTCATTCCCGAACAACTCTCCCTGAATGGCATCGAAATACTCGATATCACCGTTGCACAAGCCACGCAAGTCGTGAGATTACCCTTTCATTACCGCGACTCGTTTGACCGTCTGCTCATTGCTCAGGCGTTGGCAGACGAAATTCCCATCATCAGTGGAGACGAAGCCTTTGACGCTTATGGCATAACGAGATTGTGGTAAGCACCGATCCGACACAAGAAAACAGCGACGCATTTTGAATTGCGTCGCTGTTTTGTTTACAAGTCATCTCTCGCGCGCGGCCTTGCGAATTTCGTACTCCCAGTCCGCGCTGGGGAGGAGAGCGGCGGAAGGATGAAGGCAGAAGGCAGAAGGATGAAGTTCTTCTTCGCGGTCTTCGCGCTCTTTGCGGTTAATTCTTACGCAGTCACAACATTAACAGCAGGCACATCATCGCGCAGAAAGTTGGGACAGAAGTCGTAGCCGTTGTCCCAGCAAATGCCGCCGCCATCTTCTAATTGCACTTTGCGAAAATAGGCTTCATCCCAAAGCGCGGCGGATATCCCCTCGCGGATGAAGGGTTGAATGTCAATCACTTTGCGGAAGCCATCCGCAAATTCTATTTCCAGTAAATAATTTTCAAGTGGTTTGACAGAAATAACGCGATCCATAATCTACTCCAGTGGCTCAATGGGTTCGAGGGCTTGCTCTTTGCGCGCCCGTTCCCAATCAGCCCGTAACTCGTCACGGTGAAGCGCTGCCCACTCCAGAACCAGTCCCAACACACGCTGAGGCAATTTGCCTTTTAGGATTTCCAGCGTTTCAATGGTGAGTTCCGCCTGATATTCGCCATAATGTGCGTGAAAATGTGGCGGCACATGGTCATTGAAATACATGCGGATGATAATCCCGAAGAAACGGCTAATCTCTGGCATGGAATGTCCTTTAGCGAAATTATACAACCAAAAGCACGCGGCGCGCCGTGGGTCGACGCGCCGCATGTCTATTTCTTCTTGTAGGTTGCCCGCTTCTCGTAGATGCGCTTGACGATGGTATCAATGTCTTGGTCGTCCAACCAAGCATGGCGATCTTTGGAATAATCACCGTGTCCCCCACCAGAGATGGCAAGTTCTGCGAGCAAAACTGAAATTTTCTTTTCCATTTTCTTCGCTCGTTCGCGGTAGAACGCAATTCGCTCCGCGTGAGATTTGCCCGCCATCGTTGGGCATTCTTATCGCGGATTTTGCGTGTCATTTCAATGGTTTTAATCTTATTCTCTTCCATAAGTGGTTACCTCTCGGGGACTGAATATCTGTAAAGGCTTATATCCAAACTCAATATTGACTGCGTTGAACAAACGGATTTTGTCAAAATGCACGATATGCTTGGAATTCCAACTGACCAGCAAATCGGCTTCGGCAGCTCTTGAACCCCACAGCCCTTCTTCTTGGGAAGTACCTATACGTCCAGGTTCCTCACGCTGCGCGCATGTGTCTGGATAAAGCGGCGGCGGGGATCCACCGCGTCGCCCATGAGCATGTCGAAAGTACGGTCGGCTTCGGCGGCATCCTCGATGGTCACCAACAGAAGGGTGCGGTTGGCCGGGTTCATGGTGGTTTCCCAGAGCTGCTCAGGGTTCATCTCGCCCAGGCCCTTGTAACGCTGGAGATTGACCTTGTCCTGGCTCAAGCCCAGTTCTTTCAAGAGCTTATCCTTGTCGGCTTCGGTGTAGGCGTAGTGAACCTGATTCTTGTACGCAATGCGATAGAGCGGCGGCTGGGCGATGTACAGGTGCCCCTCATCAATCAGTTTCTGCATGTAACGGAAGAAGAAGGTCAGCAGCAGCGTGCGGATGTGGCTGCCGTCTACGTCCGCATCAGTGTTATGGCAGCAAAGGCCTCCCAGGCCGCATATGAATGTCTCGTCTCCTTCCACGGCGAAATCGTAAACCCTGCGGGTGGAGGCTTTAACCTGGCGCACGGCGCGTACGGGCAATCCCAGCAGATCACCCTCCATTGAAATCGCAGGATGCGCCCCGCCTCTGCCTTTGGGCGAAGCGAGCCATTGCTGCAAGCGATCGGCGGTTTCGTGGTCTCTCCAGATTGCTTCCAACCTGGCAACACTTTCACGACCGGCGATGGTGAGATAGTAGGCGGTATGACGGGTGATGACCGGTTTTCCGCGTACATTGCCACTCGACTTGCCGGTAGGCTCGCGCCTCGAAAGTGAAACAAGAATACCTTGATTGAGGAGCAGATACATCAATTGATTCGCCAAGGTCTCGGAAACCGTTGCGAAAGCCAACCGGTGCTGTCCCAATGTACCGTCGCCCAAGAAGTAACCCCGCAGGAAGGCAAGCTGGAGGTGTGTGTCCACATTGAAAACCAGGTCTGGTATACGCTTCCTACTCGCGTTCATGGTGTCAGTGCCAAAGGTCGCCTGGAAAAAGGTGACAACGGCACGGTTGAGAATGCGCAATTCGCTGGCACGCTCGCTAGAAGTATACAGGCTTGGTTCCAGCCCAAATACCTCACGGATGGCTGTCTGTAATTCTTGCACATGAACATGGTTGCGCCTGCCGATCGCGAGGCGGATACCATTCCGTTTGCTCAATGAGCCTTCCGCCACGAAAAAGCCTAGAATCAGCATGAGCGAGGCGTTCACGGGCAGGTAGCGCGGCACTGCCTGATCGGCATAATGGAGCGGCGTCAAGGTGACATCGTCGTTAATGAGAGACAGGTCATTCTGAGTCAATGTGCTGAGGGGTACATAATTTCGCACGCGATTCCGTGGCGCAGCGCGGTATTGTGTCTTCCAAACATGATCCAGGCGGCTCTCTCCAACCGTCACTTGTGACAGCGCTGTTTCGCGATCCAGCCCCAATGTGTCGGCATAGCGGAGGAAATGTGTCAATGTTGGGCGCGAGTCGCCTCGCTCCCAGGCGTAATAAGTCGCAGGCTGCCGGATGCCCACAGTTTTGCAGATCTCCAACTGGCTCAAGCCAAGTGCCTGACGTCGCATCTTGAGAGACTCGCTAATAGGGGGCGGAATCATAACGCGCAGCCCGGTCATTTGCGGATCGTCGGCATATTCCTGGCGAACCTTCGTGCGGTACCACTCTTCCACGCCGGGACCGCGCACCAGCAAATCATTCTCCTGTGTTGCGCCGGTCTCGAGAAACAGGCGGAGCAAATCAATTTCCTTTGGGGTTTTGCCAGCCAGTGGCGCGTATGCCGGTGCTACAAGAAAGTCGCCTGCTTGCACTTGGTCGCCGCGCTTTAGCGCTGGCCGGCCTTGCTCATCGGCTATGAAGACGCTGTGCTCACTTGTGACCCGCACCCGACGGCCATAGGCAGTCTCGATCTCATACAACGGCCCGTCGTGATCGTGCCGAATCACCGATTTGATTGGCTTGAACCCGATCTTGCCCGTTATGTGGTTGAAAGAGAGAACCTGGTAGGCAGATGGGTTTTCACGCGCCTCGATGAGGCCATCAATGAAGTTCCCCATTTGCACGGCGCGGACTTGGCCCTTCGGGTCTTTGATAAAGGTCAATTCACTGCCATCCACGCTCATGATGACCACGCGTCCGTAGCGCAGACCTTCCAGACCGAAGTTGTCGCCGATGCCGGTGCCCAGGGCTGAGATGAGCGCCCTGACTTCGTTGTTGCCCAGGATTTTATCCAGCCTGGCGCGCTCGGTGTTCAAGATCTTGCCGCGCAGGGGCAAAATGGCCTGGAAGTGCCGGTCGCGGCCCTGTTTGGCACTGTTATGGACAAAAATGCCGCTCGCCAAAGCGAAGTTGTGGCTATTGGGCACTTCGATATCGTAGACATCCACGCGTTCTGAAAGCCATTCCACCGAAACCACTTTGTGATTATAGTGCGCAACTGCATCGCAGGCCTGGTTCGGATCGCCTTCAAAGTAGCGCTGACAGAATGTTTCAAAGCGTAGCAGTGACTTATCTCGGCTGGTTAAACGATGTCGTTGATATGCCACCAAATCTACTTTTCCAGGCTCAACTTCTAACCGTTTGAGGGCTGCAATGGTTTTCCGGTAATACGTCTGCCGAAGCGCCTCATGCCGCTTTGCACGAAACTCTGGCGTCCATTGTTCGCGAGTCTTTTGCCGACGCCATTCCAGCAAGTCTTCATCCTGCCATTGCCGACGAGATTCCCGTGAATATTTTTCACGCAACTCGGGGTGAGCTACAAAGTAACTACGCGTGCGTTCCGCTTGAATTTGGCGATTCTCCTGGCTGCTCCAATATGACCGTTGCGCCCGATCCAGTTGGTCGGTGTTCTTGCGGCGATATTCTTCGTTGTCCTCATAGAATTCCTGCCACTTTTCCCCCATGTAATTCTTGTAATCCTCGTTCTGCCACTGCGACTTGGCGCGCTCCGAGAGCATGGTGCGCATCTCCGGCTCAGACATATGAGCACTTATCTTGGCGCGGTATGATTCCGTCTTGCGGGCGGCGCGGTTCTTTTCAAGTACGTCAGGACGACGAAGAGTGCGGTGGGACTGTTGGCGATGAATCTCCAGGTGCTGTTCTTTCGAGACACGCTGAATATTGGTAGGATTGTTATTCCGTTTATCGAAATCAATATGATGACAGTGTTCGCCAGCCTCAACCGAATAGACTCCTATCCAGCGATTGTACCAGTCGGCGAGCACGTGTGTGAACAACCAGCTCTCCGAGCGCGGATCCCAGGCCATTTCGTAGCCATCGATGGTGATCCCCGGCTCTTGTAAATCCGATAGCTTCCGGTAGAGCGGCATGAGCGAGTCGCCAGCAGCCAGCGAAGCGGCCGGTTTGTAGCTGCCATCGCGCAGCATAAAAGGATGGTCAGGGGTGCAGACCAACGTTTCCCCGTTATCCAGCAATACCCGCACAACCTCGGCCTTCGCGCGGGTCAGGCGCGGGTTGGTGATGCGCTCCAGCCCGATTTTGCCATCCTGGCGGATGGTATAGCAGAAATGCTCTTTCCCTTCCGCCTGTTCGGCAATGATTTCCATAAAATTCAAGGCGCGGCCATCGGCCAGGGCAACTCGCGTCTCACCGGCAAAACACCCTCCTGCGCTATCGCCCTCCACGATATATAGCTCGGTCTTGGTGGAATCGCGCTCGGAGCAATCCGCCAGTTTGCCGGGCAGGGTCAGGCTTTCCAGTGCGGACTTGCGGATGACCAGGTCGCGCGCTTTGCGGGCCGCATCCCGGGCGCGGGCGGAGGTGAGACATTTCTGCACAATGGTCTTGGCCGCCTGTGGGTTCTCTTCGAGAAACGTCCCGAAACCTTCGCCGACCACCTGCTGGACGTAGGTTTGCACCTCGGGGTTCATCAGCTTGACCTTGGTCTGGCTCTCGAATTGAGGGTCGGGGTGTTTGATGCTGACAATGGCGGTCAGGCCCTCGCGCGTGTCATCGCCGGAAAAATTGGGGTCGGCATCTTTGAGCAGGCCAGCCTTACGGGCGTAGTCGTTAATGACCCGCGTCAGCGCCGCCCGCATCCCGGTCAGGTGCGTACCGCCGTCCACCGTGTTGATGGTGTTGGCAAACGAATAAACCGACTCGGTGTAAGCATTCGTGTATTGGACAGCCGTCTCGATGCCGATGGCCTCGATTTCCTTTTCCACGAACACAACCGGGTGCAGGAGTTCGCGGTTGCGGTTCAGGTAGCGGACGAAGGAGGTGATTCCGCCCTCGAAGTAAAAGGTCAGCTCGCGGTTGGCGCGCTGGTCGAGGAAGTAGATGGTCGTGCCGCGGGTGACAAAAGCCATCTCGCGGAAACGTTGCGACAGCGTGTCGAAGCGATAATCCAGGTCGTTGAGGAAGATCATCGGATCGAACTTGAACGTGGTCGTGGTGCCCGTTTCTCCGTCCTTTGCCTTGCCGATGACTTTTACCGCTTCTTGGGGATAGCCGCGCTCGTAGCGCTGGAAGAAGACCTGCCCAGCGCGCTTGACCCGCACCTCGCACCACTCCGAAAGCGCGTTGACAGCCGAGACGCCCACACCATGCAACCCGCCCGAGACCTTATAACTGCCCCCGCCAAACTTACCGCCGGCGTGCAGCGTGGTCATGACTACTTCCAAGGCGGATTTCTTTTTCTCGGGATGAATATCCACCGGGATGCCGCGCCCGTCATCACTCACGCTGACGCTGGAATCCGGATGAATGATGATTTGGATGCGCGTACAAGTTCCCGCCAGGGCTTCATCAATCGAGTTGTCCACCACCTCATAAACGAGATGATGCAACGCCTTCAGATCTGTACCGCCGACGTACATGCCAGGCCGGCGGCGGACGGCCTCCAGGCCTTCCAGTACTTGAATATCTTTTGCTTCGTAACTTGTGTTAAATTCCACGTAACCTCCGATAAACCCTCACGCCCGTGCCGATGTTGTTTGTCTCTGCAATTGATCGGTCACAACTTGCAACCAGGCATTGACATCCCGATAGTAAATGAAGCTGGTCGCCAGGATGGCAGTCGAGATAAACGCATGTCCGGCGATACCGATCAAGGTCAGCCAGGAATTTTCCTGCGGTGTACGCCACAGGAAATCCAGGCCCTGGCTGATGATAATTGTGCTGAGCAGGAACAAGCCGCTGGTCGGCAGGGTGAAGCGAATCATGCGCAAGCTATTCAGAATGGCCAGCCACGCATTCTGCTGATAGGTGAAGATACCGTGCGGTGAAAAGAAAACCGGCAGCACCAGCCAGAGCGAGAGCAAGGCGAAGATGAGCAGGACAATTTCGGCCAGGAGTGGGTTGATCAATGTCAGGATTGAGAAAACGAGAAAAGCCGGGAGGCCAAAGATAAACAGCAAGGCCAGCCAGATGACCGAGAGCAAGACAGCCTGCCTCAAAGATTGTGACAGCGAGCGTTTCGGCGGCTTCAGGGCTACACCGGAAACCCAGTGAAAATAAAGACCCCCGATAATCCAACCGCAGATGACGAGAAGCAGCCACCAACCCAGCGCGTTGAAGAAGGATCCTACCTCAATATTGACCGGCGCCCCGAATGGAGTTTGGATGGGCATGCGCCCGCTCATCAAGCTGGCAATTCCGACTGGAAAGGTGCGCAGGATGGCAAACAGGTTGAAGTGGTCCAAGGATTGTGTCCATATTTCTTGAACCAGGGCAGGCTCCAGAGCGACAGACGAGTCCGGCGCGGTCAAAATTGAAAATTGACCGATCAACGGTTCGATAAGCTGCTTGAGGCGCAGGTGAGGCCCCAACCAGAGAAAAAGGTCCAATATCACGGGCAGGATGATGACTGGGATGTTATTGGCGATGGCATCAAAGCCCGCCGCAAAAGAAGCGATCAACCTGGGGGGCGGGGGAATTTTTCCTTGTTCGGATTCCATACGCTGGATTCTACCACCGAGTAGGCCTTCGGCAGGGGATCTCTGAGAATCCGCTCAGATGCGTTGGCCCTGCGGTACAATATGGATATGATTGCCCATCGCTATCAAATTGATGCCAGCCGGGTGAGCGTGCTGACCGCAGCCGTGCTCCTGGCTTTCGCATTAACGCGCGTGATCAGCACGCCCTATTATTCCATAAACATACCCCTGGCAGGCATCGCCCTGACCTTCAGTGTCAATCTCAATACAGCCATCGCCATCCTGGCCGCCGGGCTGGCCGCGACCGGCGTGGATTGGCTGCTGCGCGCCCACCCTTCGCTCGAACCGGGCGAGAGCGTAGCATTCGTTGTCACGGTGGAACACTGGCTGCTGCCCATGCTGACGACACTGGTCATCGGCGTGACACTCTATACGTTACCCTCTGGTCTGATCTGGTGGTTGGGCTTTGGGCTGGGGGGAATCTTATTGGTGGTGGTCTTTCTGGCTGAGTACGTGACCGTGGAGCCTTCTGACACGCGCTACCCCATTGCGACGGCGGCATTGACCGCGCTATCATTCGCAATATATCTGATTCTGGCAATCGCCTTACGTTCGGCGGGGGTACGCCTGTTCCTGCTGATGCCGACGCTCTTCCTGGTGGGTGGACTGGCCGCGCTGCGTACCCTGCACCTGCGCTTGAACGAGCGTTGGGAGTTCGGTTGGGCGCTGGGTATTGCGCTGGTGGGGGCGCAACTGGCCGCTGCATTACACTACTGGCCGCTTACCCCGGTCCGTTTTGGGTTGATTTTGCTTGGCCCGGCCTACGCGCTGACCGGGCTGGCTGCCAACCTGGCAGAGGGGAATTCATTCCGCCGGGCATTCGTCGAACCGGCGGTAATGTTGTCTTTGCTGTGGGGTCTGGTGATCTGGTTCCGCTAGGGCGGGATTTAAACCCGACATCTTATCTGGCGGGATTGGAATCCCGACCTACAGAATTCTGCATGATAGAAAAACTCTTTCTCACCCGTTCCCACTGGAATGCCATGCGCCGTCACGCGGCACGGCGCGCCCCGCTGGAGGCTTGCGGCCTGCTAGCCGGGAAAGAGGCTCGAGTGGAGGCCGTGTATGGGATGCGCAATGCAGCCCGAAGTCCGCTGCGCTTTCGCATGGAGGCGCGGGCGCAGTGGCAGGCATTTCGCCGGATCGAGGACCTGGGTCTGGAACTGGTCGGGATCTATCATTCCCATCCAAATGGGCCGGATCAGCCCTCGCCGACGGACGTGGCAGAGGTCATGTATCCGGTCGTGCATGTCGTCTGGTCGCCGAAAAATGGGGAGTGGCAAGCGCGTGGTTTCTGGATCGAGGGCGGAAAGGTTTTTGAGGTTACTTTACAAGTCATACAATAGAGTAACCCAACACCCTTTCTTGTGTTACCATTTTTGCCAAGAAATCAATTACTAGCCACCTGACACTTTGGGAATAGGACGCGGATAAACGCCGATGAACGCGGATATTTTTGAAAAAAGCAGGGTAAAAAAGTACATTTTCCGCGTTTTCCGCGCTCGTCCGCGTCCCATTTTTGAAACTGTCAGGTGGCTAGATCAATTATAGAGGAGTCTGTATATGCAGATCTTAGTTGACGCTGGCATTGTGCTTGCGTCGTATGTTATTGGTTCTGTCCCGTTCGGCCTGATTGTGGTGAAATTGCTGACCGGCAAGGACATTCGCATGGTCGAAAGCGGCCGGACAGGTGGGACGAATGCATTGCGCGCGGCTGGCTGGGTTGCGGGGTTGCTCACCGGCATCCTGGACATTCTAAAAGCGACTGCGACCGTCTGGCTGGCGCAGGCTATTACCGCAAACGAGTGGATGCATGCCCTGGCGCCGATTGCAGCCATCCTGGGACACAACTACTCGCTTTTCATGGCCGAGCGCGATGAGCGCGGCCGCTGGCGCTTGCGCGGCGGCGCGGGCGGCGCGGCCAGTTTTGGCGGCGCCCTCGGCCTGTGGGCGCCATCCGCGCTGATCATCCTGCCCATCGCCGCGTTGATCTACTACTTTGTCGGCTATGCCTCGATCACCACGCTGAGCGTGGCGCTCATGGCTACGATAATATTTGCTGTCCGCGCTATGTTCTTTCACTCACCCTGGGAATACGTCATTTACGGCGTGCTGTCGGAAATCCTGCTGGTCTGGGCGTTGCTCCCGAACATTAAGCGCCTGATGGACGGGACAGAGCGGCTGCACGGCTGGCGGGCCAAACGCCAGCCGAAGGAGCAGGTTAATGGGTCAGATCGCGGTTGATTAGAATCCATCCTAAAAGCAAACAGTCTGCCGAGTAGGCCTTTCGAAGAACCTGCGGTCGGCAGACTGCTTTTTGATTCAATTCCTCCCAGGCTTGGGAAACCCACCGAGTAGGCCTTCGGCGGATACTATTCTTGAGGCTCTTGCTTTGCGCTTTCCTGCTCTGCCAAAGTCCGCTTGTATAACGCGTACAGGTTGCGCTGGTGGAGTTCCTCCGCCAGGCCGGCCAGGTGGACGCGACTCTTGCCGCAATTTTCGATGTGCATCTCGTCCATATACTCCTGCGGCGCACGACGACGCAGAGCGGCTTTTGTCACCTTACGGATGTTTATCAGATAATTCAGATTTTCTTTCACCGCCGATTCGATCTCACCCCGCAGGATGATGTCACCATGACCCTGGACGATGTTCTCCAATCCCATCCGGGCAATGCGCTTGATGGAGGCGGTGATGTCATCAACGTCCCCGTCCACAACGTAGGGGAGAGGCATGAAAGTGTCTCCGGCAAAGAGGACACGGTCTTCGTCAACCAGGATCGAAATCCCGTCCGGGCTGTGACCGGATGCCGGCATCATGGTCAGGTTTTTCTTGCCCACCCGCAGGCAGAGCGAGCCTTGCTCGAAGGTCAACTGCGGCAGGACGATCTTGACCTGGCGGAAGACTGGGTTCTGCTTGCGCGCGTTCTCCAGCGAGGGGATGCCGCGTTCCCGTAATAGCTGGCGGCAAAGCGAGTGGGCGATAATCGTCGCGCCCGGGAAAAAACAGTTGCCCCACGAATGGTCGGCATGATAGTGGGTATTGATGACATAGCGCACCTGCACCCCCAGATCGTGTTCGATAAAATCGCGCATGACCAGGGTTTCTTCGGGGAGGGCCAGCGTATCAATGACAACCGCCCATTGTGGGCCGACTACGACGCCGGCGGTCACTTGTGCGTAAATTTCACTTTGAAACCAGTAGACATTCTCAGAGACGCGTTCGCGATGCATATAATTCCTCGTTCGTAAAGTTAACCGAATCTTTTTTCTCGATAATTCGGGGGAATTCGGGAGTGCCGAGTGCGCAGCACCCTTCGATAAACTCAGGGCAACGCCTACTCGGTAGGCCTTCGGCAAGCGGGCGAAGCCAATATGCACCCTCTCCCCTACTTTATTGAGAGATTACTCTGAATCTAGCACAAATGAGACCCAAAAGTCAAGAAACAGGTTGGCGAAACTTAACAGCATTGATAGTTTGGGCAACTTGCCGGAAAACTTAGGCCGTGATAAACTATCTATATGGCGATGCCGCTATTGGTGCTTACTCGAGATATTGCATTTGGAGAACTAATCGCCCGCAGCCTGGAAGATACAGGCCGGTTCAGTGTCCGCGTCCTGAGTCAGGTTGACGAAGGGGTCGGTTACATCCGCAAGGAGAAATGCCCGCTGACGTTTCTGGATCTCGATATACCAGATGCGTTCGAGGCTGGGCGTGCCTTGCTGAACGCCAATTCCGAGATGCGTTTTATCTTCCTTTCAGGGGATGGCCCGGATGCGGCGCTGAATGAATTGAATCCCCAGGCTCACCTTACCAAACCTTTTTATTTACCCGATTTACTGGAGATGATGGACAAGATGTTTTCAGCGCTTCAAGCCGGGAGCCCACAGCGCAGACCCAAAAAGGTGCCTGCCGCCCCAGCCGCAGAAAGCATTGAAATGCCCTGGCTTGCAAACGTCAACCGCGCTGCCCAGCATCTCACCCGGCTGACGCTTGAATCCTCGGCCCAGGCAGCCTTGATCAATCGCAATAACGAACTGTGGGCTTATGCCGGCCAGTTGCCGCAGAGCGCAGCCCACGAGCTGGCGCAAATGGTGGCGCGTTACTGGGACCAGACAGAAGAAAGCGACCTGGTGCGCTTTGTCCGTTTAGGCTCAACCAACGCCGAGCATATGTTGTACGCCACGCGGCTGGCCACTGGCCTGGTCCTGGCGCTCACCTTTGATGCCGAGACGCCTTTCAGCACCATCCGTACCCAAGCCGGTCAATTGGTCCGTTCGCTCTCGGTCTCCCAGCCAATCGGACGGGATGCAGGTGATACCAATGGCGTTGCGCTGGATGTTCCTCCACCCGCTCTAGCGAAGGATTACCAGCCGGATTCGCCAGCCTGCGTGATCTCGTCCGGCATCCCACCGGTAGGCCTTCGGCAAGAAACCGGCCAAGAGGCTTCCATTCCCATCGCCATCCAGCCCGTGGTCTATTCCGAACCAGCCCAGGCGATGGCCTTGGAGCCGGTTATGGAGCAGACGACCGATACCCAGGCTGGCAGGCAGGAGAAGCCTGTCCAAGAGGAGAAAAGCTCTCCCGATACGCCAGGTGAAACCCGGCCGCATGTGCCGGCCGAGGAGTCGAGAAGAATCGTTTTAGAGCCGGTCTCGCCATCGGTCTATAACCTGACCTATGTGTGTCTGCTCATCCCGCGCTTTGCCCAGCATCGCCTGACCGGAGACCTGGCAGATCGCCTCGCCGAGTGGATGCCGCAGATGTGTGTCGCCTACGGCTGGCGCTTGGAATACATCTCAGTGCGCCCGGATTACCTGCAATGGCTTATCAATGGACCGCCGGTCGCCTCGCCGAGTTACATAATGCGCATCATTCGCTCGCAAATTTCCGAAAAAATTTTTGAAGAGTTCCCACGCTTTAAGAAGGAAAATCCATCCGGCGATTTCTGGGCGCCAGGCCACTTGATCATGGGAGGCACGCAGCCGGCTCCCGCCCAATTGATTAAGGATTTCATCCAGCAGACCCGCCGGCGGCAGGGCGTTGCTCCAGCCGCTCAAGCGCAATAAACCCGCCATATCCCTTGCCTGACCCGGACAAGCCCCCAACCCGCAGGGTGCTTCGCGAAGAGCGGGGACAGGCCGGAACCGAAAAAGGATTATCCACCGAGTAGGCCTTCGGCGGTATAATTTAACCTACCATGCCCCCCACTTTGTACTTGATTGACGGCCATGCTTTGGCCTATCGCACGTATTTTGCCCTCAGCGTGGCCTCATCTTCCGGCCAGCGCTGGCAGACATCCACGGGCGAGCCAACCGCCGGGATATTTGGTTTTGCCAGTGTCCTGCTGCGCATCCTCGAGCAGGAAAAGCCCGATTACCTGGCGGTGGCCTTCGACACCGGTAAGACCTTCCGTGACGACCTCTACCCGGAGTACAAGGCCACGCGTGCCAAGATGCCGGATGACCTGCGTCCGCAGATCGAGCGCATTCGCCAGTTGGTGGATGCCTTTAACCTGCCGCGTCTCGAAATGGAAGGTTTCGAGGCCGACGACGTGCTGGGCAGCGCGGCGCGCCTGGCCGCCGCACAGGGGCTGGGGGTGAAGATCATCACCGGCGACCGCGACCTGCTGCAACTGGTGGACGAGCGCACCATCGTCAACCTGCCGGGCAAATCGTTGAGCGATGCCAAAAATTACATGACCCCTGAAGACGTGGTGGACTACTTCGGCGTGCGCCCGGATCAGGTGGTGGATTACAAGGCGCTGGTCGGCGATAAATCCGATAACATCCCCGGCGTGGCAGGCGTGGGCGAGAAGACCGCCCAGGCTCTGCTCCAGAAATATGCGACCCTGGATGAGATCTACGCTCACCTGGATGAGATCCAGCCGCGCTGGCGCGCCAGGCTGGAATCCAACAAAGAGATGGCCTACTTGAGCCAGAAACTCGCCACGATCCGCACCGACTTGCCGGTCACACTCGACCTCGAGCAGGCCCGCCCGGATGCCTTCGACCCGGCGAAGGTGGCCGCCCTTTTCAGCGAGCTGGAGTTCCGTTCTTTGCTGGAGCGGCTGAAGAAACTCACCCAGAGCGGTGCCGCGCCTGCAGGCGGTACGCAGCAGTTGAGTCTCTTTGGGGAAGAACCGGCCAGGCTGCTCACAGCCGGCCCCAGGTCAGAACCGAAGGTGAGAGTACAGGTGGTCGATTCGCCCGAGGCGCTGGCCTCGCTGGCCGAAGTCCTGCAGAAGTCCGAAGTCATCGCCTTTGACACCGAAACCAGCTCCACTGACGAGATGAGCGCGGATTTGGTCGGCATCTCGCTGGCCGTCCGTACCGACGAGGGCTACCCCCCAACGGGGGGCTATTACATCCCGATCGGGCATCGCTCCGGCGCGCAACTGCCGCTCGAGCAGGTACTTTCCGCTCTACGATCCCCGCTGACCGATTCTCGAATACCTAAAATCGGCCACAACCTGAAATACGATGCCATTATGCTGGCGCGGCATGGGTTATTCGTTGTCCCGCTGTCCTTCGACACCATGATCGCCGAGTGGGTGATTGACCCGTCCTCGCGCAACCTGGGCTTGAAGAATCTGGCTGCGCTCCGGCTGGGCGAGGAGATGACCCACATCGAAGACCTGATCGGCAGCGGGAAGAAACAGCGCAGTATGGCCGAGGTGGCGATCCCGGATGCGGCTGCCTACGCGGCTGCGGACGCGGAGATCACGCTGCGGCTGTACGCCCTGCTGAAGGCCGAGCTTAAGCGCATTCCCAAAGCCTGGGAACTGTTTACCGGCATCGAAATGCCTCTGGTCAGCGTGCTGGT
The DNA here is from genome assembly GCA_043823965.1 of Chloroflexota bacterium. Classification (GTDB taxonomy): domain Bacteria; phylum Chloroflexota; class Anaerolineae; order Anaerolineales; family Villigracilaceae; genus CG2-30-58-95. The sequence continues at coordinate 11,641 of JBDRTP010000208.1, read as the reverse complement.
GGAGATGGAGCTGGCCGGCGTGGCGCTGGATAATATTTTCTTCGCCGAGATGTCGAAAGAACTTGGCGAACGCATGGCGGCGACCGAGAAACAGGTCTACGAGGCGGTCGGCAAGACCTTCAACCTGAACTCCACCCAGCAGCTCTCGGCGGTCCTTTTCGAGACCCTGCGCCTGTCACCCCCCGACCGCGGCCGCCGCACCGCCTCGGGCCATTACTCCACTTCGGCGGAGGTGTTGGAGGAGCTGCGCGGCCAGCACCCGGTGGTGGACTGGGTGCTCGAGTACCGCGAACTCTCGAAGCTCAAGTCTACTTACGTGGATGCGCTGCCGGCGCAGATCAACCTGTCCACCGGCCGCGTGCACACCTCCTTCAGCCAGACCGGCGCGGTGACGGGACGCCTCTCGTCCTCCAATCCGAACTTGCAGAACATCCCGATTCGCACCGAGATCGGACGCCGCGTGCGGCGCGGCTTCGTGGCGGATTCCGGGAATGTCTTGCTCTCGGTGGATTACTCGCAGATCGAGTTGCGCATCGTGGCGCACATGGCGGGAGATGAAGCCATGCTCGATGCCTTCCGCGCCGGACAGGATATTCATGCCACCACCGCAGCCGCCATCTACTCCATTCCGCTGGAGGCGATCAGCAAGGAGCAGCGCCGCCATGCCAAGGCGATTAATTTCGGCCTGATCTATGGGATGAGCGCCTTTGGCCTGACGCGCAGCACCGAGTTGACGCTGGCCGAATCGGAAGATTTTGTGGCTGCATACTTCAATCGCTTCCCCGGCGTCAAGCGCTACCTGGACGGCATCCGGCATGAAGCTGCCCAGAAAGGTTATGTAGAGACTCTCCTCGGGCGGCGGCGCTATTTCCCGGCCTTGAAGAGCCAGTTGAATTACAACTTAAAGAATCGCGAAGAACGCGAGGCCATTAATGCGCCCATCCAGGGCACGGCTGCTGATATAATGAAAATGGCGATGCTGAGCATTCCGCCCGCGCTGCAAGCGGCCGGGCTGCACGGCAGGATGATCTTACAGGTGCACGATGAACTGGTGATCGAATGTCCGCGCGCCGAATTGACTGAAACGGCCCGTCTCGTGCAGCAGGTGATGGAAAGTGCTTACCGAGTAGGTGCTGCGCATCAAATAAGCATTCCGCTTTTGACTGAGGCGCGCTGGGGCCTGAATTGGGATGAGTTACAGCCAATAATGGTAGCTGCTCCGCAATTATAATGGAAGCAGCTACCATAAATCGAGAATCCTATGCCCGGACGTGAGGATAGTTTTCAAAACGCAATGAATGAGGGCCACTCCGCGGCCTGGGACCAGAAGTGGGATCAGGCTGCGGCTGCCTATCGAAAAGCCTTGGAGGAATTTCCCGAAAATCCCAAAGCGTTGACCAGCCTCGGCCTGGCTCTTTACCAGCCAGGAAAATACGAAGAGGCCTTGAAGACTTACAAACAAGCGGCTCAGCTCTCGTCCGATGATCCCCTCCCGTTGGAAAAGATCGCGCAACTATCCGAGCGCCTGGGGAACTTGAAAGAGGCCATCCAGGCCGCCATGCAGGCGGCTGAACTGTATATCAAATCCAAAGAAGTAGACAAAGCCCTCGAGAACTGGTTGCGCGTTACCCAACTGGATCCCAATAATTTGACCGCCCACTCACACCTGGCGTTGGTGCACGATCGCCTCGGTCATACCCAGCCGGCAGTCAGCGAATATCTGGCCGTTGCCAGTCTTTACCAGCAGGCCGGTAATGCCGACAAGGCAGCCGAGATGGTCGGACGCGCTCTGCGCGTGATGCCGAACAGCGCCGAGGCCAAACAGGCGAAGAACCTGCTCAAAATTGGGCAAATGCTTCCCAAGCCGATCCGCCGGAAGGGTGGCACAGGCCCGTTGCGCATGGCTCAAGTGCGGCAGCTCGAAGCGCCCAAGCCGGCCGAAAACGGGCTGAATCCGGTTGCGGAAGCGCGTAAAAAGGCTCTAAACCGGATGGCAGAGGTACTATTCGAGTTTTACAGCGAGAGTGGTAATTCACAACCTCCCCCGCGCAGCGTGCAGGCCTTTGTGCGTGGCACCGATCCGTTGTCGTTGAAACAAAGTGAACGCGCCAAGGTGCTGCTCCACCTGGGGCAAGCCATTGACGCCCAGAGCAAAAACCAGGACGCACAGGCAGCCGAAGAGCTTGAGAGAGCACTCGAAGCCGGTTACAAGAGTACAGCGCTGTACTATAACCTGGGCCTGTTGCGTGCGACGAGCGACCGCCTCGAAAGCGCCTTGCGTTACCTTCAGCACGCGGTCAAGAATAACGATTACGCCTTGGGCGCCCACCTGGTGATGGCCGAGATCTTGCACAAAATGGGGCGATCGATGGAATCCGCAATAGAGTATATGGAAGCGCTCCGGCTGGCCGATGCGCTAGTCGTCGCGCCTGAACAAGCGGATGAGATCCGCCAACTTTATGAACCGCTCATCGAAGGGTTGTCAAAAAAGGGTGCCAGTGAGGATCTGGAAAAGCTGTGCGATAACATCAAGGCGCTCTTGCTGCAACCCAACTGGCGTTCCCTCGTCGCCGAGGCGCGCCAGCAATTGCCTCCCAGCCGTGACGGCGCGCCGCCGCTGCCACTGGCCGAGGTCATGACCCAGACCAAGAGCAGCCAGGTCATCCAGTCAATCAATAAAGCCAACCAGTTGGCCCAGGACGGTTTTCTGCGCTCGGCGGTGGACGAGGTCTTCAGCGCGCTTCAACATGCGCCTACTTATTTACCGCTGCACACCTTGATCGGGGATTTGCTGATCCAGGATGGACGCGTAGGAGATGCGATTGCCAAATACACAGTTGTGGCCCAGGCTTATACTGTCCGCGGCGAAGCGACCCAGGCAACGAATTTGCTGCGCCGCATCATTCAAGTGGCGCCGCTGGATACCACGGCGCGCACTCGCCTGATCGAGCAACTCGTCGCCCAAGGCCATGTGGATGAGGCGATCGGTGAATATATCCAACTGGCCGATATTTACTACCGCCTGGCAGAACTGGATCTGGCGCGCAAGACGTACACGAGCGCCCTGCGTTTTGCCCAGCAGGCCGGCGCCAACCGGAGCTGGAGCATTAAAATCCTGCATCTCATGGCAGATATTGACATGCAGCACCTGGACTGGCGACAGGCCCTGCGTCTCTTCGAGCAAATCCGTACCTTGCAGCCGGAAGATGTGGCTGTTCGTAAGCGCCTGATTGACCTGAATCTCCGCCTCAACCAACCCAATCAGGCCGTGGTTGAATTGGATAGTTACGTGGCTTACCTGGAAAGCAACGGCCAGCGGGCAGAGGCAATTCCCTTCCTGGAAAGCCTGGCGCAAGACAATCCCGGTCAGGCCATCTTACAGCGCTATCTGGCCGAGGAGTACAGCCGGGCGGGGCGGATCGCGGAGGCGATTGCACAACTTGACGCGTTGGGCGAAAATTTACTCAACTCCGGCGACCGCGCTGGCGCGATCCGGACAGTCGAGACGATCATGGCGCTGAATCCGCCGAATCCTGGAGATTACAAACAATTGCTCGACAAGTTGAGATCCGCTAATGTTCAACCCTGAAGGTGCGGACCGCCGCCAAGAAGAAGAACGCCTCCGCGCCGAAGGCCGGCTACCCCCCGGCCAGGCGCTGACGCTCAAATTCCCTGTCCTGCATTATGGGCCGGTGCCGCCCTTCAACCCGGCGACGTGGGATTTCCGCGTCTGGGGCGAGGTCGAGAAGGAGGCGTGCTGGACGTGGGCTGAGTTCAACCAACTGCCGCGCACCAAAATCAACATGGATATCCATTGCGTGACGCGCTGGAGCAAGTTCGATACCCTCTGGGAAGGTGTTTCGATAAAAACCCTGGTGGTGCAGGGCTTGATCAAACCCCTGCCAGGCGCCAGGTTCGTCATGCAGCACGCCGAGTATGGCTTCACCGTCAATTTGCCGCTCGAGGTGGTATTGCCGAGTAAGCGCTGCGCGCCGAGTAGGTGCTGCGCACAGAATAACTTCTTATTGGCCACTCACTTCAATGGCGAGCCGCTCACGCCCGATCATGGCCATCCCTTGCGCGGGGTGGTTGGTGCCCTCCCCGGCCACGAGGAAATCAAAGCGCTCTACTTCTGGAAGGGTGCCAAATGGCTGCGCGGGCTGGAGTTCATGCGCCAGGACCGGCTGGGCTTCTGGGAAAAGGCTGGCTATCACAACAGCGCGGATGTCTGGAAAGAAGAGCGCTTTGCGTAAATAACGTCAATTTACCGATCAGGTGCTGCGCATGGTAGCGGCAGGTATGCGTCAATACCGCAGCAACGCGCCAACGCCGATTTTCTCCAAGGCGGGATTGTCGCGCACCACTTCCACATCCCCGCCAGATTGCATCACCTTGCGGACGGCCATCTCGGCCGCATCCTCGATCTCGGTATAATTCTTGCCACAGAAGGGGCAGGCAGCCAGTTTCTGCGTGGTCAGATAGCCGCAGCCCGCGCACTGGTAGCCGGCTGAACGGTAGCCCTCCTGCACGATCAGGGTCTGGACACGCCCCTCGTGGATTGCGCTCAGCGTTTCGTCCAGGCGGACAACGCCGCCCGCGCCCTTCACCGCGCTGGTGATGATCGAATCCACCAGCCGCGCCTCGCGTCGACGTTCGGCCTGTTGACCGATTTCCATCGTCCGAGCCAACACTTCGGTATGGTTGGCTGTCATGCTCATCGGGAAAGTCCCCACCACCAGACTCTGCCAGGCTTTGGGCAGATGAGTGCGGAACCGGGCTACGTTGTCATCCGTGCCACCGATCAGGATACGGCGCACACGGTTCTGCTCAAAGAAGCGGAGGGCAAATTCCAGCGCATCCTTGATGTTCCGCTCGACCACCGCCTCCGAATAGCGCGTCTGCCCGGCCGAGCCGCCGCGCTGCCCATGAACACTCGAAGCGCCACCGCGCTTGGTGTGGCGCACCGCTTCTCCCAAAATACCCTCCTGTTCAATCAACTCACCCAAATGGAACAAAAACAGCCGCGCGCCCTGCTTGTCAATCAGCACCACGCCGTAGCCACCGAAGGCATCCAAGAGATCCGCCAGCGGCTTGACATAGGGATACTCCCCCACGCGCACCTGGCTGCGCACAGTTACAGCCAGCGGGAAGGCGCGAAAAAAATCACGCGCAGCACATGAAAAGATCGCCACACTGCGTCCTTTCCACTCGCGCGCATGTTCGAAGTAATCCAATACTGCGGTTTTATCTTCGGGCAGGCTAACCTCCTCGAGCATACTGCGTAAGCGCAGCTTGAGCGCTTCGGCATTGCCTTCCAGCGGGTTCGTATTCAGGTAGACGCTAAGCACCGTTTCCGGGCTGGAAAAACCAAGCAATTCCTGCAGTTCACGATCAGTTATCATGTTAACCTCCTGTGAGTGTTTCGATCATCCAGAGAGAGACCCGGACTGGCCTGGTAAAGCAGATGATCCAGCTAAGAAAATGAAGTTTCACCTCCTTCCAAATAAGGCCGTAGAGGCGGCTTCCACGCCGCCGGGCATGGGAGCCCGGCCCACTAAAGTTTAGGGCCGTTTGCCCAGGGTCAAAGTCAGATCCACTTTCTGATCGCCGCGCAGAACGGTCAACACGATCGTATCGCCGGGGGACTTATTATTGATCAGATAGCGGAGCAGATCATCAAAATGCATAACCGTATGGCCGTCAATGGCAATGATCAGATCTCCACCGGCCTTCAGGTATTGAACGCTGGTCGCCTGCGTTCCGGCGCGCACCCCGGCCTGCTCCGCGGGACTGCCGGGGGTCACGCTGGTAACATAGGCGCCGGTATATTGCTTCAAACCCAGTTCCTGGAGATATTGCAACGGCAAGTCATCCATGGAAGAGATTCCCAGGTAAGGATAATCATATTTTCCGTATTGGATCAGATGGGGTACGACCCGTTTGACAATATTGATCGAGATCGCAAAACCAATCCCCGAGTTGAGCGGATCACCCGTAGTGGTTGCCCCTGTTGTGCGGATGGCGCGGTTGACGCCGACCACCTCACCGTTCAGGTTCAGCAGTGGACCGCCCGAGTTGCCGGGGTTGAGCGCCGAGTCGGTCTGGATGATGTCACCCGCCGAGAAGAAAGCGCCGCTGCCAGGTGCTTCGCGGTTCGATTGGAGAGTCCGGCCCAGGGCAGAGATGATGCCGGTCGTCATCGTCCCGTTCAGGCCGAATGGATTGCCGATGGCCACTACAATTTGCCCGACCTTGAGTTGGTCGGAATCGCCCAGAGTGAGTGGATGTAATATCGCAACCGGGACATCCACCTTGATAACGGCGAGGTCGGAATCCAAATCTGTGCCCACAATTATCCCAAAGGTTTTATCGCCGGAGGGGAAGTCCACCTCGAATTTGTCTGCTCCCTCCACGACGTGATAATTGGTCACGATGTACCCATCCGTGCTATACACCCATCCCGAGCCGAGGCCGATCGGCGTGCCATTCGACTGGGAGGTCATGATCGCCACGACTCCCGGGCTGACCTGCTCGTAGATCGTGACCATCCGATCCTGTTGGCTGACCAGATCGGTCTGGCCGCCGGGCAAGGTTGCCAGGGTGGCCTGGGGCGCAGCCGGGGAAGCAGTTGGCTGGAGTGGGACGAGACCTGTCAACTGGCAGGCTACCATCGAAAGTACCAGCACCGACAGGAATACCAGTAAATATGCTTTTCTGTTCATGGTTTTTATCTCCATTTTTCTACCGTACATCTTCTAACGCGAATACCGCGAATGGGCAAATGGCGCGAATAAAGCCCAGAAAACATTCGCTAAATTCGCTTATTCGCGTCATTCGCGTTGAAACTTGCCCGCTCAAACGAAAATGTACGGTAGCGAACTCCCGATTAGGCCTTCAGCAGGCGCGCCGCCTCTTCCAGCAAAGCCTTTTGTTTTGCATCGAGCTGGCGCGGAACCTGCACTTTGAGGCGCACAAACAGGTCGCCTTTGACCTGCGGATTCTTCAACTGCGGCATACCCCGGCCGGCAAGGCGGAAAACCTGTTCCGGCTGGGTGCCGGGCGGGATGGTCAGGATCACCTTGCCGCTTAAGGTATCCACCTGGGCCTCGCCGCCCAGCATGGCGGTAAAGGCGCTGACGCTGACCTGGGTATGCAGGTCATTGCCCTGTCGCTCGAAATTTGGATCTGCGGCTACCTCCAGCACCAGGTAAAGGTCAGATGGCTGACCGTCCGCGCCGGGCGGACCGCCGCCGGCGACGCGCACCTTTGTCCCGCTGCGGGCGCCGGCCGGGATCTTGACCTCCATGCGGCGCTGATCCGTCTTGATCTGGCGGGTGGTACCGGCATAGGCCTCGCGCAGGCTGATCGTCACCGCCTGTTGGTATGCAGGTGCAGGGCGCTGGCGAGCACGCGGCGCCGGGCCGACATCCATCCCACCGAAGATGGTGCGGAAGAAATCCGAGAACGTGCTGTCGCCGAAGAGGTCATGGATGTCACCATATTGCACGGATGGCCTGCCTGATCCGGGCTGCCGGCTGGACCCCCGCATTTCGGGAGTGGACCACTGCGACCAGTCGAATCCGCCCGGAGCGCCACTCCGCTGCCAGCCCGAGTACGAATCGCCCAATTGGTCGTAGCGGGTGCGTTTTTGCGCATCACTCAACACTTCGTAGGCTTCGTTAATCTCTTTGAAGCGCTCTTCGGCCTTTTTGTCTCCCGGGTTGCGATCGGGATGGTATTGCTTGGCAAGATTGCGATAAGCGCGCTTGAGGTCAGCGCTCGTGGCGCCGCGTTCCACATCCAGAATTTTGTAATAATCCTTGTATTTCATCGCTTTACTTTCTATTTACTATTCTATGCTGAGCGGACTTCCAGTGTCAAGCGCGGCGGGTATGGTCTAATACAACTCTAACCTGGGCGCATTTCCGCGTTTATGAGTATACTAGCCGGAAAAGGCTTGCAAAAGATAACAGATTTGAGGATCCGATGAATTCCATCTGCGTCTACTGTGGTTCTGCCGACAATATCCACCCGGACTATCTGCTGGCCGCGCGCCAAATGGGTGAGACCCTCGCCCGACGCGGCCTCAGGCTAATCTACGGCGGCGGGCGGACCGGCCTGATGGGTGCGCTGGCCGACGGCGCGCTGGAAAACAGCGGCCAGGTCATCGGCGTGATCGTCGAGAGCATGAACACACCTGCCCTGGCGCACCCCGGCCTGACCCGCATGGAAGTCACCCCCCTCATCCACGAGCGCAAGGCGCGCATGTACGAACTGGCCGACGCCTACCTCGCCCTGCCGGGCGGGTTCGGCACCCTGGACGAACTCTTCGAGACGCTCACTTGGGCGCAGATCGGCGAACACGCCAAACCAATCGGTTTGTTGAATGTGTGCGATTATTTCAACCCTTTGCTAAAGATGATCGAACACGCCGAAAAAGAAGGCTTTATCTTCCCCGAACACCGCCGCAGCCTGCTATGTGATTCGGACCCAGGGGCGTTGCTGGATGCCATGGAAAATCACCGCCATTCGGAGGAAGCGGTGAAACGGTGGATGAGGCAAAAATAGCGTTTAATCATCCAGCGGGCTTTTAACAGCCATACCGCCGCGCTGAAGGATGTGCCCTTCGACTACCCCTTCGTTCCCTTCGTTCCTCAGGGCAAGCCTCAGGGCATGGCTCAAGACAGGGGTGCGTGATGCGTGTTGCGTGTTGCGTGATCAGTGGGTTATGTTTCGTCGAGGGGGCTTTCCCCTACGGGGATGCTTCGCGATTGACGGCGAAGCCGCCGCGCTGGACCTTCGGCGTGGGTGGCGGATGGCGGAGGGTGGAGGGGAGCGTCAGTTTTTGGAGGATAGGGGACCGCGCAAGCGCTTATGGGCGGGTGTTTGGCCTTCGAGGTAGTGTTGGAGCGAAGCATTCGTTGGCGTGGTGCGGATGTCGTCGTGTGACAACGAATGCTCCGCACCCATGAGTTTCTGGATATCGTCGAGCTGGCAGCCGGCTTCTTTCAAGCGGTGGGCGAAGGCGGCGCGCAGGGTGTGATCGGTGGCGCGCTTGGGGATGCCAGCCGCATGGACGGCGGCGGTGATGACCCTCTGAACGCCGCTGGGGTGCAGGTGATGCCGCTTGATCGCAAGGGTGCAGGGGTCTACGGATAAGTCACGCGAGGGGAAGACATATTGCCATTCCTGCGCAGCACCTACTCGGCAGGATTTGTCTGCGGCAGGATATTTGCTGGCCAGCGCCGGGAATGCCCATGTCCACCTGGACGGCACAGCGCATGTTCTGACAGGCGCGGGCGAAGGCAACAGGCGCATCTTGCTGGATGAGGATATAATCAGGATATTCACCGCCAAACATACCGGCGTGTCACAGCCAAAGACAGAGAAAAGGTTGATATGCCTGATCGTCATAGCAAGATTATCGGTTATTTTGCCTATGCTTCGCCTACGGAAGTCGTTTGCACTGGCGAAGCCTGCGTCATTTCAGGATCTCAACTTGCAATGCAAGAATACATTTCTGAAATAGATCCTGATAGGCGAAAGAGAAGAACGATCAATAAAACCCGCTTTGGCGAAATTATGAGGGGCCTCCTGCTTGGCGCAGCCTATGCTTTCGACGAAGAGGCATACGGGAGGTTTTACCCCCTGGCTAAACAAGAAGGTCTGGGTGTCGTTGAAGCAGACTTCAAGAAACACCAAGACGAAGGGCTGAGGTTCTTCATAGTCCAGTTGAAAGGCTCATAACCCCAATGATGAGCAGCAAGACACGAAGCAAACCGAAGCCCCAGAAATCACACCCGATACCAGGCCTCGTACCTGGTATTCGGATGAAAGGAGGCGTTCGTTACGACCCTTTGGTCAATGGGTTTGTAGCAATCGTCCATACTTGGGATAATATTCTCTGTACTGGTGAACCTCAAGAATGGCGCTCGTCGGAAGTATTTCCAACAGAAGAAGCCGCTATGCATTATTACATGGCCAACATTCGCCCTACATTGGAGCAAATGGCCACCCAGATGGCGAAATCGGGTAAAGGCATCATTCGTCGCCAATTTAAACAGTAAGTCAGTCGAGGGGGCTTTTGACGGCCATGCCTCCTCGCTGGAGGACGTGGGTGTAGACCTGCCCTGAGCCTGTCGAAGGGTCATGGTGGTTTTTACGTTCCTTCGGCAAGCTCAGGACAAGCCTTGTGGCCGAGGAGTTCTTGCACGGTGCGGATGTCATAGCCTGCCTGGAGGAGGTGGGTGGCGAAGGAGTACCTAAAGGTAGGCTGCGCGCTGACGGAAGGTGTGGGGGGAGACAAGTTTATCTATCTTGGCGAGGCGGGCGGCTTGCTTGACGGCTTTTTGCCGAAGGCCTACTCGGCAGGCTGGTTTCGTGGATGTGATGGCGTTGCTTGATACCAGTAACGGGGTCAGTGGAACGGTCGGCGGCGGGGAAGGCGTATTGCCAAACCCATTGGCGGTTGGCGTTGGGATATTTCTTTTCGAGGGCGTAGGGTAAGTATACGGTACCACAGCCTTCGAAAAGGTCTTTTTCGTGCAAGGCTTTGACTTGATTGAGGTGCAGGCGCAGGGGTTCGAGGAGGATATCGGGGAACATGGTGATGCGATCATTTTCGCCTTTGCCGTCACGGACGATGATGCTTCGACAAGCTCAGCACAAGTCTGGTGGTTGGCGAAATCAAGGTCCCTTCGACAGGCTCAGGGCAAGCTTTGACACGCAGACGCAAAACTTCCATGAGGCGCAGGCCGCTGCCATACAAAAGTTGGGCCATGAGACGGTAGATGCCTTGCATGTTCTCGATCACTTTTTTTGCTTCCTGTTTTGACAGGACAGTGGGAACATGCTTGGGTTTTTGGGGACGGACTGCGTTAATGACGGTTTCATCCGGTTCGATCTTTAGAACATGGCGGTAGAGGAAGAGAATGGCGCTCAAGGCTTCACTTCGACAGGCTCAGTGCAAGGATTCTGAGTAGAGGCGGCCACTTTCTTCTCGAGGGCAAGGTGGGAAATAAAGGCGTTGATTTCGTTGGCGCCCATATCGCGAGGGTGGCGTTTGACATTCGACGGGCTCAGTCCAGGGTTGTGAAAGAGAATATACTGGCGCGCCCAGGAGGTGTAGGAGTGTTCAGTACGCAGAGAGTAATGTTTGATACGTAACTGGTCGCTGACACGTTCGACAAGCTCAGTGCAAGCTTGGTCGAGGAGTTTTTTTGGTGGTTGATCGGGGTTCATTTGTTGCTTTTTCCTACAGACGGGTTTATAATAGTCCGTGCGCAGCACCTACTCGGTAGATAAGTTGTTAAAGGGAATTATTCTATATAATACCACTGATTCGGGCGTTTATATAGAATGTTTCCGTAGACGCCATGTTAGGCCGCGAGATTTGTATCTAAGGTCAAAGAGAAAAGAAGAAAAATGAAATCGGATGAACACTATATGGAGCTGGTTTTGTCGTTAGCAACTGAAGCGCTTGAGTTTGGCGAATTACCTATTGCTGCAATAGTAGTTTTGGATAATAAGATAATCTCTCAAGCTGCTACCTCTGAGAAGCGCGAAAAGCGTTTTCTGGGTCACGCTGAGTTGGTTGCTTTGGATATCGCAGACAAGCAAAATCTATCTTTCAATCAACGAA
>JBDRTP010000207.1:0-6424 GCA_043823965.1 Chloroflexota bacterium | reverse complement strand
TCCACCCAGCGATAGATCGTCTTTCGCAGGCGCGCCGCGTCGGTCACCGTGACCTTCTCACCTTCCACGCGCACGCTGTTTTCGGTCAACTTCAAGAGGTCATTTACAATACCAGCCATATCAAAGCTCCTTTGAGGAATTTCAACCCGGAGATTAAAATCTCAGCAACAAAATCGCAAAGTCCACCGTTCGGCTGAGCTCACGGCGAAGCCTTCGTGGACTGAAAGCCAGCCGGGCTCTACAACTTTTCTACAATGTTCACGTAAATCAAGTTGACAAGTTCAGAGTCGCTTGATTATAACTGCAATCTCAGGCTATAATGAGACCGATACGGCCTCAGCACGGCAATATCCCAGGCTAATCATCTCTACATCAATGGAGGTAAAATGAGCGATCTTTTTGAAACCGTCAAGGGGCAGCAGGACATCTTCAAGAAACTGTTGAGCTACGTTCCCGGATTCAACGGCTATATCGAACGCACCAACCGCCGCGCGGCGGATAAACTGCTCCGCGACCAGGTTGCCTTGCGCTACACCGAACTCGCCGGACGCGCCTCCGCGATGCAGAAGGACATCGGCGGCGCAGGCCAGATTGACCTTCTGGACGAGATCGACTCGGTCGCGCTAAAGCTGCGTACCTTCAGCGACCGGATCAAGAACGCCTCCTACGGCTATTCCGGCTTCTTCGATGCCGTGAAGATCAACGAGAAGGAGCTGGAACAGATCTACGCCTTCGACGCGGCTTTCTTCGACCTCGCCGCTCAGGTCAACCTCGGACTGGACACAGTAGAGGCCTCGATAGGTGGTGAGGGTCTCAAGGCGGCCATCCGCAACGTGGACACACTGGCGCGCCAGGTCATCGAGACCTACGATCGTCGCTACCAGGTCATCACGGGTAGTGCTGCGCAACAATAACTAGGCCGCAAGGCTGTTGATAGTCAGGGCTCTCTTAAAGTCGCCGGACGAATAATCTTTCACCGCAGAGACCGCCGAGTTCGCGCCGAGTAGGTGCTGCGCAGAGAAAATCATAAAAATCTCTGCGTTCTCTGCGCTCTCCGCGGTAAAACAGGTGCAAAGCCATTATGGCGCGTGGGTTTAAGAAGGCCCTGTTCTGATAGTAGCGTAAGATGGCATCTTACGCTACTTTGTGGTTTAATGAAGCCATGTGGAATCAATATATTACCCCCGCCTCCATAGAAGAAGTTACCCGCATTCTGGCTGAAAATGGCGAACGCGCCCGCATCGTAGCCGGAGCGACCGACCTGATCCTCGAGCTGGAACGCGGCGTCCGCAAAGGGATCGAGACACTGGTTGACATCACCCGCATCCCGGACCTGGACTGCATCACGCTGGACGAGGAGGATGTCATCCACCTCGGGCCATTGGTGACTCATAACCACTGCGCGGCTTCCAAGCTCCTGCGTGAGCACGCCTATCCCCTGGCACGCGCCGCCTGGGAAGTGGGCGCGCCGCAGATCCGCAACCGGGGGACGGTGGCCGGCAATCTCATCACCGCCTCGCCCGCCAACGACACGATAACCCCCCTGATGGCGCTTGGCGCCTGGCTGACGCTCAAGTCATCGAGCGGTGAGCGCCGGGTGCCATTGAGCGAGTTTTACACGGGTGTACGAAAAACTGTTATACGCCCGGATGAAATGTTGGTGGATATTGCTTTTCCAGCAATGAAGGAGAACCAGCGCGGGGCTTTTATGAAATTAGCCCTGCGCCGCGCCCAGGCCATTTCGGTCGTCAACGTGGCGCTTGTCTTGACCCTCGACTCGATACGCGTTATGTCAGCCGTCATCACGCTGGGCGCGGTCGCGCCGACCATCATCCACGCGCCGGAGGCGGAGCGCTACCTGGCTGGCAAAGAACTGACCGCCGAGGTCATCGCCCAGGCGGCCGAACTGGCAGCGAAAGCCGCCCGCCCGATTGACGATCTGCGTGGCTCGGCACAATATCGGCTCGCAATGGTGCGCGTGATGACCCTGCGCGGGCTGCGCGCCATTGCGGATGGTCAGGCTTGCGCTGAGCCTTGCCCTGAGCGAAGTCGAAGGGACGGTCGAAGCGAGCAGGCCGGGTTCGCGTCCGATCCGGTGCTGCTGTGGGGCAAGGAGAAAGCCAGGGCAGCCAATGGTTTTTCGGGCAGCCAGCACGTTGCCGGGTCAGATATCCAGACAAAGATCAACGGCAAGGAATACACCTTCACAAGCGGCCAGGATAAGACCTTGTTGAGATTGCTGCGTGAAGAGGCGGGGCTGACCGGCACGAAGGAAGGCTGTGCGGAGGGCGAGTGCGGGGCGTGCACAGTGTACCTGGATGGCAAGGCAGTGATGGCCTGCCTGGTGCCTGCGCCGCGCGCCCACTGCGCTGAGGTGGTGACAGTTGAAGGGTTGGCGGCAAAGGATGAAGGCGGAAGGCTTGCCCTGAGCGAAGTCGAAGGGATGAAGGATGAATTACATCCGGTCCAGCGCGCATTTATCGAGGATGGTGCCGTGCAGTGTGGCTACTGTACACCTGGCTTCCTGATGTCAGCGGCAAAACTGTTAGAGGAAAGGCCACGACCCACGCGAGACGAGATCATGCAGGCAATAACCGGCAACTTGTGCCGTTGCACTGGATACTACAAAATTGTAAAAGCGATCGAGGATGCAAGTGTAATCGCCGGAACGCCTGTTTAAATTTGATAACGAAGGATACAACCCCCAACCCGCAGGGTGCTTCGCGCCGAGTAGGTGCTGCGCAAAGAACGGGGGCACGAGGGCACGAAGAGATATGGGAAAATACGCAATATACCAACGTCCAGAACACAAGCGCCGGCGGGAGGTTCATCCAATCTGGCGCGGAATTGGTTGCCTTTTGATCGTGATTGTCCCGCTGATATCATATGCGGGCGCAGTCTTACTGGTGAATTACGGACTGAGCCAGGGTTGGCCGATCCCGGCCGAATGGCTCGGCTATATAAAATTCCCCGATTGGGTCTGGCAAATCCCATTTTTGGCAGGCATTGCCAGACCGATCGCGAACTTTAGCCATCCAATAGCCATTTTGGCGTTCTTCGTGGTGATTTTGATCCTGCTCACGGGTCTTTACTCGACCGTCTACGCCTTTATCTATCGAGGCCTGGGCCCGCCGCGCTATACCGCCCTGGACGCCCCGCCGCCGAAGCATAAACCGAAATCATACAAGCGATAAGCGGAGTAGAAACATGTCACTGATCGGCCAATCCCTTCCCCGCGTCGACGCGCCCGGCAAGGTCACCGGCGAAGCCCAATATTCCGGCGACCTTTCGATGCCAGGCATGTTGCACATGAAGATCCTTTTCGCCGGACGGCCGCATGCCCGCATAGTAAAGATTGACACCACGCAAGCCGAGGCCGCGCCGGGCGTGGTCGCAATTTTCACGGCGAAAGATGTGCCGGTCAATGAGTATGGCTTGCAATGGAACGACCAGCCGGTATTGTGCGGGCCGGCTCTCACCACTTCGACTTCGCTCAGTGCAGGCCCTGACCCCTCATCCCCCTCAGGGAAAAGGGGAGCAGGGGAAAAAGGAATCAGGGTAGCGCCGGATGTAGTTCGTTTTATTGGAGATCAGGTTGCCATCCTTGTGGCGGAAACCGAAAAGGCCGCCGCGCAAGCCCGTGACTTGATTCACGTCGAATATGAAGACCTGCCAGCGGTCTTCGACCCGCTGGCGGCCATGCAGCCCGGAGCGCCGCTCGTTCATCCCGAATTGGGCGATTCCAACATCTGCGTGCATGACAGGCTTCGCAAAGGGGATGTCGAAGCTGGTTTCGCCAAAGCGGATGTCACCGTAACGAGCGAATACTTCACGCCGGTCCAGGAACATGTTTATCTCCAACCCGAGGCCGGCCTGGCATACATTGACGAAGAGGGACGCGTTACCATTAAAGCCGGCGGTCAATGGACGCACACCGACCGCGCCCAGATCGCCCATGCGCTTGGGTTGAGCAATGAAGAGGTGCGCGTCATCTACCCGGCCATCGGCGGCGCGTTCGGCGGACGCGAGGATATGTCTGTGCAGATCGTGCTGGCGCTGGCAGCCTGGCGCCTCGACCAGCTCGGCGTACGCCGCCCGGTCAAGGTCGTCTGGAGCCGCAAGGAATCCATAATTGGGCATGGCAAGCGCCATCCCATGCGGCTGCGCGCCAGGTGGGGCGCGAGCAAAGACGGCAAGCTGGTCGCAGCCGAGACAGAGATCATCGCCGACGGCGGGGCATACATGTACACAACCAATAAGGTGCTTGGCAACACCACCATCACTTCCACAGGGCCATACGTCATTCCCAATGTCAAGACCGACGTTTACGGCGTATACACGAACAATATCCCCTCGGCCGCATTCCGCGGCTTCGGCGCGCCGCAGGCATTGTTCATGGCCGAGATGCAAATGGATAAACTGGCCGAAAAACTTGGCCTGGATCCGATCGAAATGCGGAGACGGAACGCGCTCCGGGATGGCGACACGCTCGGGGTCGGCACACCGGTCCCGGGTCCGGTAAGCATCCTGCAATGCATCGAGGCGGCGGCAAAAAAGTTCGGATGGGACGATAAGCGCCAGTTGTCAGTCACCAGTCTCCAGTCACCAGTCACCAAACGCGGGCGTGGTTTCGCGGCTGGTTTCAAGAACATCGGCTTCAGCTTCGGATATAAAGAGAACTCCTGGGCGCGGGTTGAGCTGCACGGCGATGAAGAAATCGAACGCGTGGTTGCCTCGCACGCCGGCGCAGAGGTCGGCCAGGGTACTCACACAGTGATGGTCCAGATGGTCGCCGAGGCGGTTGGCGTGCCGCTTGAAAAAGTCACGCTGATGACCTCCGACAGCGCCAGCATGGGCAACCCGGGCAGCGCCTCAGCCTCGCGGATGACCCTTATGGCTGGGAATGCCTTGAAAGGTGCGGCCGAGGCCGCGCTGGCGAAATGGGAAGCCGAAGAACACCCGGCGATTGCCGAATATACCTATCTCGGACCGAAGACCACGCCCTTCGACAAGGAAACCGGATACTCCACGCCCAACTTTGCCTATGCCTATGTTGCTCAGGCCGTCGAATTGGAAGTGGATACCGAGACCGGCTTCATCAAGATACTGCGCGTCGTCTCGGCTGACGACGTTGGGCAAGCCATCAACCCGGCTCTGGTCGAAGGGCAGATCGAAGGCGGGGTCGTCCAGGCGCAGGGATATGCCCTGCTGGAGAATTTCATAACCAGGGATGGTTACGTGCTAACTGACCAGCTCAGCACCTATCTCATCCCGACCATTTTGGATATTCCCGAAGCTGTAGTTTCGGTCATTGTAGAAGTACCCAATCCGATCGGCCCCTGGGGAGCGCGCGGCCTGGGCGAATTACCCTTCCTGCCGCTCGCACCGGCAATTGCAGCCGCAGTCCACGATGCGACGGGTGTGTGGTTCGACGATTTCCCGCTCACGCCGGAGCGCGTCCTGCGCGGATTGGGAAAGATATAGGACGCAAATGCCCAACAGTTTCCGCAACACATTCGCCCGTCACAAATACAAAGTGGGTATCTTCCTTTTGCTTTTCGCAGCGTCCCTCGTCTGCGTGACGCTGGTCGCTGCCCGGATCGCATACAGCGACACCAGGCAATACCTCAGTCTGGTCTGGAATCTCTTTCTGGCCTGGATCCCGTTTGTGCTGGCCTATCTGGCATACATGCTTTCATGGAGGAGGAGGCTTGTTTATTTTGTCATTCCCATCTTCGCATTCCTGTGGCTGATCTTCTTCCCCAACGCACCCTACATCCTGACGGACCTTCAGCACCTCAGCCAGGAAACAGCGAACGTCCCGCTTTGGTACGATGTCATCCTTCTCATCTGGTTCTCGTGGACAGGCGTTTTACTCGGGGTCGTTTCGCTCAACCTGATGCAGGAGATCCTCAAACGTGAATTCGGCCGCTGGCTCGGCTGGATTTTCGTGTTCGCTGTAGCGGGTTTGAGCAGCGCCGGCATCTACGTCGGCCGCTTCATCCGCCTTAACTCCTGGGACATCCTCCAGAAACCGGCAGGAACAGCCGAAAACATTTGGAGCTGGCTGCAAGATCCCAGTCTCCGCTCCATCGGTTTCATTGGCCTGTACACATTATTCTTCCTCTTCGTTTACTTCACCTTTTACGCGTTCGGCCACATCCTCCAGGAAGGGGCCGAGAAAAATACCTGATTATGGCGTCCATCATCCTCATCCGAGGCGGAGGGGACCTCGCCACCGGCGTCGCCATCCGCCTCATCCGCTCCGGCCTGCGCGTCGTCATCACCGAACTGCCGCAGCCGTTGGCCGTGCGCCGGACGGTGGCCTTTTCCGAAGCGGTTTACGCAGGGCAAATCACGGTCGAAGACGTCACCGCCGGCGCGGTCAGCGACCCCTCGGATATGCTGAAAATCCTGAACCTGC
>JBDRTP010000206.1:0-3958 GCA_043823965.1 Chloroflexota bacterium | reverse complement strand
GATCTCACCCAGTTTGTACGGCGACAGGATGAAACTGGAGTTCGGGTCGAAGAACATCTGGTAGCCGAAAAAGAACCAGAAGACGAACACCGCCACCGCCAGCAGGTGGACGCCGAGGATGAAGCGCCCGGCCACCCAGTCAGCTAATTTCTGGATCGGGGCTTTGCTGGCCTGGGCATCTTCCACCAACTTGATGATCTGGGCCAGCGCGGTATCCTTGCCCACGCGGGTTGCCGTGAATTTGAAGGCGCCGGTCTTGTTGAGCGTGCCGCCGATGACGTTGTCACCGGCATTTTTCTCGACCGGTAGGCTCTCGCCAGTCAGCATGGATTCGTCCACGGCCGAGTAGCCCTCCATGACATTTCCGTCTACAGGGATACTTTCACCTGGACGGACAGCGATGAGATCGTTAATCTCTACTTCATCTGCAGGGATTTCTTCTTCCTCGCCATTCCGGATCACGCGGGCAATCTTCGGCTGAAGCTTCATTAACTTGCGAATAGCCTCTGATGTGCGCCCCCGAGTCAGGGCTTCCAGCCAGCGACCGAGAATAATAAAAGCCGTCAGCAGCGCGGCGCTCTCGAAGAAGGTCGCGCCTTCGCCGCCGAATCCGGCGTTGGGAAACAAGGTATTGATCACGGCGATGCCGTAGGCCGCGCCGATGCCGGTGGCGTAGAGCAGGTTCATGTCAGTGACGCCGTGCTTGAGTCCGCGCCAGGAGTTGACGAAGAACTGCCGCCCCGGCCCCAGGACGACAGGTGTGGTCAGCAGGCCAATCACCCACTTGTAGGAAAGAAATTGGGGGACAAAGGCCTTGAGCGGCCCCAGCATATCGTAGAACGTGCCGGTCATCACCACCAGGCCGATAATCCCGGCGATGAGCAGGTTACGTCCCTGGCGGGTGATCTCTTCTTCGCGGGCCTGCTGCTCGCGGTCGAGGGCGTCGGCGCCCTCACTGCGTTCCTGTGCTTCGTAGCCGACTTCATGCACGGCGCGCTTCATTGCGCTGACAGAAACCACACCTGGAATATAGGAAACGCGGGCCGTATTCAGGCCCAGGTTGACGACCGCCCCGGTCACACCGGGCAGTTCTTTCAGCGCGCCCTCGACGTGCGCCACGCAGGAGGCGCAGGTCATGCCGCGTACATCCAGCGTCAACTCGGCGGTCGCGACGGCATAACCGACATCCTGCACGGCACGCTGCATGTCCGCCAGTTTGACCTGTCCAGGATTGTAGGACAGATTGGCCTTGTTGGTCGCCAGGTTGACGACCACGCTGGAGACGCCCGGCAGTTCCTTGAGTGCCCCTTCCACGTGCGAGACGCACGAGGCGCAGGTCATGCCGGAAATCGGCAAAGAAAGAGCGAGTTGTGTTTCTGTCATGAGATGCTCTCCACAGTTTGATTTGAATAACGGATCAGGATCGAGTACAGGTCACAAAGCCGCTTGAGTTCGGCCTGGCGTTCTTCGAGGCGCGGACTTTCCACAATGATGGCTTCGCTGCGGCGCGCCTGACAAACGAGCATGCGTATGCCTGCGTTCCGCAGGGCGGCCTGTACTGCGCCGGATTGGCGCAATACCTGCTCGCAGGGCGCGCCGGCCGCGACCATTTCAATGACGGCGTTCAGGTGTCCTGCCGCTGAACGCAGGCGCTGAAGGATCTCCTCGCGTTGGTTAAGTTCCACTTCTTCATCCTGTCTTCCTTGAGTATAGACAATCACATGACCCACGCGAAGCGCAAAAAGGCGCATTTTCCGATAGGCATTTCTGCCCGTCAGACTCTCTGTTTTGTTTGGACAGTATCCTCCAGGCAAGACAGACCCCTCTCAGTATAATAAGTGACCAGATAAAGTCAAAGCGAAGATTCCTTGCCTGCCAGGTATCTTTCTGCATCATTGGCGAACTCGTCCCGGCAGCCCTTGGCGCAGAAATAATAGTCCACGCCGTTCCAGGAGAAATGAAAGGCCTTCTCCCGCTCGACCGCCATCTTGCACACCGGATCGGTGTAAGAGCCAACATCAATCTGGAAACGGGGATCTGTCTTGCCGTTCATACACTCACCGTCTTTATCCCCTTCAATATCCTTCCCGCTCCAAGCAATACCGAAAGTTCCTCTTTTATCTCGATCCCGGTTTTTCTGAACAATGCTTCCAGGTCAGAGGCGATGAATTTTTTGTAGTATTCACCCTCGTATAGGCTGACGAGGCGGTAAACCAGGGCTCTGCCGATCTTGTTGTGGGGCAAGGCGTAATCAACGATCACAATTGCCCCGTCCGTTTTGGTGACCCGCACCATTTCTTTCAATACTCTTTCTCTGATCGTCAGCGGCATGTCATGTAAGGCAAAGGAAACGCAGGAAACGTCAAAACTGTTTTCCGCAAAGCGCAGATGCGTGGCATCGGCGGCTTCAAACTTCACAAGGCCATCTTTGTTGTTTTTCCTGGCGACCTCAAGCATCGATTCGGTTAAATCAATCGCAATCACGTCGTAGCCGCGTTTCGCAAATGCGAGTGCCTGCTGTCCCGTCCCGGTCGCAACATCCAGGATTGTAGAGCCTTTGCTTGCATTCGTAAAATCCACGACTTTATCCCTGACCCTGGCGATGGGTAAAGTCACCACATCATAAAAGGGAGCCAGGATGTCAAAAACCTTTTTTGTAAGCGCGTAATATTCTTTTTCTTCGTTCATGCTTTAACTGATCCTTTTGATAGCACATTCAGGAATTGGTGCGGACTTGCAAGGAACTCATCCCGACAGCCCTTCGCACAAAAGTAATACGTTATCCCGTCAAAGTCCAATGTCGCCGCCGCAGTCTCCCGTTCGACCGTCATGCCGCACACCGGGTCCACCGCCATCGTGACCATCTCCTTGAACTGCCCGTCTTCCAGCCACAGGACGCGGTCGGCGATATCCTTGATCCGCTGGTCGTGCGAGACGAGGACCACGCTGCGGCCCCCTGCCCCGCGCTGCCCCCCGGGAGCGGGGTGCTCTTTGGCGATCCGCCGCAGCAGGCGCATGATCTCGTGGCCGATCTTGGAATCCAGATTGGCGGTCGGCTCGTCGGCCAGGATCAACGTCGGGTTGTTGACCAGGGCACGCGCAATCGCCACGCGCTGTTTTTCACCTCCGGAAAGTTTTTCGGGCAGGAAGTTCAACCGTCCCGCCAGCCCCAGGTCCGAAAGAAGTTCCATGGCCTTTTTGCGCGCCGCGCCGCTTTTCGTCCCGGCCAGTTCCGCCACGATGGAAACGTTTTCCAGCGCGGTCAGCGCCGAGAGCAGGTTGAAGTCCTGAAAAATGAAGCCGAACTGTTTCAGGCGGATATCCGGCAGGCGGTTCTCAGTGAGGGCGCTGATGACGTTGCCGTTCAAGTGGATCTCGCCTTCGGTCGGCTTGAGCAGCGCGCCCAGCATCGAAAGCAGGGTGGTCTTGCCCGACCCGGATGGCCCCATGATCAGGACGACCTCGCCGGGCGCGACGCTCAAAGAAACATCGCGCACCGCGTTGACTTCGGTCGCGCCAGTGCCGTAGCGCTTTGTTACGTGGTCCACGTGTAAAGTAGTATCTGTCATTTTATTTTCCTCGGAAAACCATGGCCGGGTCGAGACCGGCGATCTGGCGGATGGGCAGGATGGCTGAAAGCGCGGCGATGATCAGCGAGGCGCCGCCCACCTTCAGCAGCGAAGCCTGACCGATCTCGAGTGACAGCGTCAATCCCAGGCGCGGGATGATCCCCGAAAGCAGCCAGACAAATGCCACCCCCAGGCCGAACCCCAGCAGGACACTCATCAGCGCCTGGGCCAGCACCGCCCGGTAGAGGTGCCCGTTGCGCGCCCCGAGCGCCTTGAGCACGCCGAATTCCTTGCGGCGCGAGAGGGTGGCCGTGTAAACCGTCAGCGCCATCACCGCCAGGCCGATCAGGAAACCGATCATGTTCATGATGGTGATCACGTCGGTGCTC
>JBDRTP010000205.1:0-3853 GCA_043823965.1 Chloroflexota bacterium | reverse complement strand
GCCAATTGCTCGATCTGCTCAGGTGTAATTCGCTCTACAGCGCGCTGGATGGCTGCCGTTTCGAGTATTTCACGCACCTCGAACAGGTCACTTAGTTGCCGGACTGTGATTTGGCAAACGAAGTAACCCGAGCGGGGCTTGATTGTGACCAGCCCCTCCTGACTTAGTAGGCTAAGCGCATCGCGAATTGGAGTGATGCTGGTCTCGTAATGTCTGGCCAGTTTCCCTATGTCCAGTCTCTCGCAGGGCTTGAGATATCCCTTAATAATAGAGCGACGCAATTCTGTGTAGATCTTACTCTTGACCGTTTCTTCTACTTTCGAAAGAACCATCGGCGCACCTCCATGCTAAAACGGAAAATCCTGTGTCAGTTTGTTATTAGAATGGAATTGTAGAGAGGCGCAGCGGATGCTATCCTCAGATTGACGAGTGACGAGTAACTGGATCGACCTTCCACCAGGGTCGAATCCACGATCAATTCCTTGCCAGTGATGGCTCCAGGCGGATCAGTTGCGCTACCAAGGCCAAGAAAAAGAACAAAAAGGAAGGGTACCCGCATCTTATCCCATTCGCCGGAGTAGTCAATCTTTATAAGGTTCTGTTGGAGAGTTTCCTGTTACTGTACAAGGGGTGGTCGATGAGGTAAAAACGGATTGGGGTCAACCGAACGCTATCTTACATAGAGCAACTGATATATTACTTATATCATATAATATATTAATTGTCAATATCTGATATCTCATGTTAGCCCAAAGTAGTAGAGTCCCCTTCTACCAAAGTTAAAATGTCCCCTTCGGAAGGGACACAGGAATGGACCTACTAGCGATGAGCCCAAAAGAACTGAGCAGGTTGGAAGTGATCCAGAGGGTGAAAGAGAAACGGTTGAAGCAGAGCGAGGCGGCCGGGAAGTTGGGGGTAAGCATCCGGCAGGTGAAGCGGTTGTTGCGAGCGTATCGGGAAAAAGGGGCGGTCGGGCTGGTATCGAAGCGGCGGGGGAAGCCGAGCAACTATCAGCTTGCGGAGAGTGTGAAGCGGAAGGTGTTGGATCTGCTGGTGGGCAAGTATCGAGGCTTTGGACCGACCCTGGCTTGTGAGAAGCTGGTGGAAGTGGAAGGTCTGAAGATATCGGACGAGAGCGTGCGGCAACTGATGATGGCAGAGGGGTTATGGAAACCCAAGCGAGCCCGGAAGCTGGAAGTGCATTAGATGCGGCAACGACGGGCCTGCTTTGGAGAACTGGAGCAGATGGATGGCACGGATCATGATTGGTTCGAGGGAAGCGGGGATCGCTGTAGTTTGCTGGTGATGATCGATGATGCCACCGGGATGCTGGGAGCACTACACTTTGTGGCAGAAGAGAGCTTCTTTGGTTACTGCGCCCTGCTGCGACAGTATCTGGCAGCCCACGGCAGGCCCGCAGGGCGGCCTGGACTGCGCCGGATTGGCGCAGAACCTGTTCGCAGGGCGCGCCGGCCGCGACCATTTCAATGACGGCGTTCAGGTGTCCTGCCGCTGAACGCAGGCGCTGAAGGATCTCCTCGCGTTGTTCAGGTTCCATGGTCCAATTACAGGGGCGAAGATACTTTGCCTGCCAGGTACTTTTCTGCATCATTGGCGAACTCGTCCCGGCAGCCCTTGGCGCAGAAATAATATTCTTCTCCGTTCCAGGAAAGATGAAAGGCATTCTCCCGCTCCACTGACATGCCGCACACCGGATCAATCGCCATGGTGACAATTTCCTTGAACCGGCCATCTTCCAGCCACAGGACGCGGTCGGCAATGTCTTTGATGCGCTGGTCGTGCGAGACGATGACCACACTGCGGCCACCTGCCCCGCGCTGCCCACCGGGAGCGGGGTGCTCTTTGGCGATCCGCCGCAGCAGGCGCATGATCTCGTGACCGATCTTGGAATCCAGGTTGGCGGTCGGTTCGTCGGCCAGGATCAGCGCCGGGTCGTTGACCAGGGCACGCGCAATGCCAACGCGCTGCTTTTCGCCGCCGGAAAGTTTATCGGGCAGGAAGTTCAACCGTCCCGCCAACCCCAGGTCCGAAAGAAGTTCCGCGGCCTTCTTGCGCGCCGCGCCGCCTTTCGTCCCGGCCAGTTCCGCCACGATGGAAACGTTCTCCAGCGCGGTCAGCGCCGAGAGCAGGTTGAAGTCCTGGAAAATGAATCTGTCATTTTATTTTCCTCGGAAGACGATGGCCGGGTCGAGACCGGCGATCTGGCGGATGGGCAGGATGGCTGAAAGCGCGGCGATGGCCAGCGAGGTGCCGCCCACTTTGAGCAGCGAAGCCTGGCTGATCTCGAGTGACAGCGTCAATCCCAGGCGGGGGATGATCCCCGACAGCAGCCAGACAAATGCCGGACTACGGGGACGAAACGGCATCCCATCTGGCAACATAGTGTGCACAGCGCTCAGGGTATAATAAGACGCCGAATTGCTTAACTACCGAAACATCGAAACATGGAGAAATGGATGAAGTATTTACGTGATTATGGACTTTTGCTGGGGATGGCGGGCATTGTCATTATCCTGGACCAATGGACGAAGGCGCTCGTTCGAAATAACCTGCCCATCGGCGGAATCTGGATGCCTCTGGATTGGCTGCGACCGTATGCCCGAATTGTCCATTGGTATAACTCCGGCGCGGCCTTCGGTTTGTTCCAGAATGGCGGGATGGTCTTTGCGATCCTGGCGCTCCTCGTCGCCGGGTTGATCCTGTATTATTTCCCGCGCACCTCACCCCGCGATTGGACGCTGCGTCTGGCGATGGGACTGCAATTGGGCGGCGCGACAGGCAATTTGATAGACCGCCTGACGATGGACTGGCAGGTAACTGATTTCATCTCCATCGGAGCTTTCCCGGTGTTCAACGTGGCCGATAGCAGTATCACCATCGGCGTGGTGGTGCTGTTGCTCGGGGCGTGGCTCAAAGACCGCTCGGAGCAGGCTCACGCTGCGGCTGAGTTCGTCTCCGAGGCAGGTTTACAGGCGGAACCATCTCTGGCTGTGGACGAGGCTCGGGGTGAGTGATCGGGTCATCTCCTTCCACTACGAAAAAGATAATGGTAGCCTGCCTGGCTACCATAAAGGCGAACGACTGGACGTCTTCCTGACCGCCCGCCTGCCGGAGTTTTCGCGTTCGCGCCTGCAAGGTTTGATAAAAGACGGTTTTGTGACTTTGGACGGGGCGCTCGTGACGAAGGCCAGCCGGAGCCTGGAACCGGGCGCGATGATCGAGGTGCGCATCCCGCCGCCCCAGCCGAGCGGACTGGTCGGGGAGCACATCCCGCTCGATATCCTCTTCGAGAACGACGATTTGATCGTAATAAATAAACCGGCCGGCATGGTCGTCCACCCCTCGCCCGGGCATGATGCCGGGACGCTCGTTCACGCCGTGTTAGGTCACGCGCCGGATATCGAGGGGATCGGCGGCGAGGAACGTCCGGGTGTGGTGCACCGGTTGGATAAAGATACCTCGGGCTTGATCCTGCTGGCGAAGAACGAACGGGCGCACCGCTGGCTGCAGGATCAGTTCCGCCTGCGAGAGGTGGAGAAAATTTACCTGGCATTGGTGGATGGCGCGCCGCCGACCCCGACCGGCCGCGTCGAGGCGCCGGTTGGCCGCGATCCCGCCCATCGCAAAAAGATGGCCGTCCTGCCGCCGGGTAAAGGGCGGGAGGCTACCAGCGAGTACCGCACGCTGGAGCGTTTCAAGGCTCACACGCTGCTGGAAGTCCATCCGCTGACCGGGCGGACGCACCAGATTCGTTTGCATGCGGCGTTTTTGGGATGCCCCATCGTGGGGGATAAGGTTTATGGTCGAAAGAAGCCAACGCTGGAAATCGAGA
>JBDRTP010000204.1:0-6325 GCA_043823965.1 Chloroflexota bacterium | reverse complement strand
CATGGGGCCAAAGACGCTGAAAGGCTGCCAGGAAGTGCCGTTCGTTTACTTCCACGCCATCGGCGGCGCGGCTTCGTATATCGCCCAATCGGTGACGAAGGTTTTGGGCGTCTACAAGCTGGATTTCGGCGTGCCGGAAGCGCTGTGGGTCATCGAGGTCAAAGACTTCCCTGTGGTGGTGACGATGGACGCCCACGGCCAATCCTTGCACGCGGTGGTCGAGGAGAGTTCTGGCAAGCTGCTGGCGAAGTTGCTGGCGAAGGCATAACCGAAACCTCCCAAATCTCCCGCCGAGTAGGCCTTCGGCAGGTTTTTAACCTGTGGGAGGTTTTTTACTCTTGCCCCCTCACCCATCCCATCACCACCCAGGGCGTCATGGCAAAGAAGCCGGCCAGCGCCGGGCCGCCCAGGCCGCCGAGCCAGGCGCCGAGCACCGTTGCCAGGCCGGTGACCGCGTAGAGGGTGATGGCAAGCCTGTCGAAACGGAAGCCTGCCCGGGCGGAGTCCGCTGGCGGGCGGGCGAGGAGAAAATACAGGGCAAAGGTGGAGAACGTCGTCAGCCACCAGCCCCAGAAGTTTTGCAGGGGGATGCCGAAAAAAGCCCCGTCCACTTCCCAAATCCAGTGACCGCCCGCCGTCATGACCGGGTCCATGATCACATCCCAGGCGGTCATCACCAGCCCGCCGACCGCAGCCGCAGCCAGGGTGCGCTTCCAGCCGGTTACTCTGGCAGGAATGAGCCGTTCAGCGATGACCAGCGAAGGGTACATCATCATGAACCAGGCAATGGGAATGAGGAACGGCACCAAGCCGAGGAAGAGCGGGCCGAGTCTGTCGGTGTAATGATACTGGCCGTAGATGAGACCGGTCGCCACGCCCACGCTCTCGAAAGTCAGGCTGACGACGAAGGTCAGGCCGAGCAGGAGCAGGGTGCGCTTCCAGCCGTTCCGTTGGGAGGCGTGCAGCAGGGCAAAGGAAAAGCCGAGCAGCGTGTTCAGCGGGGTCATTGCCAGCGGGAAGGGCAGATGGAAGTTGAAGGCCATTACGGCGTAAACCGAAACGAGAATAAAGAGAACCAGTAGGGCGCGGATGGTAATAAACATGGCACGGGACATAACATTTTCTCCGGATTGGGGTTATGCTGATTGTAACATCTTGCCAGCGTCCCCATTTTCATATATTCGAGTTGGGTGTATACTGACGATAACCCCATACGGAGGAGAATATCAATGAAACGAGCAGTCAGTATCAGTCTGGGTTCTTCCAAGCGCAATAAGGCGGTGGAAGTTGTTTTGCTGGGCGAAAAGGTCAGCATCGAGCGTATCGGTACAGATGGCGACATGGAAGCCGCCGCCCGCAAATATCAGGAACTGGATGGCAAGGTGGATGCCTTCGGCGTCGGCGGCGCGGACCTGGGCCTGCTGGTGGACGATAAGTGGTACCACCTCTACTCGGTCCAGCCGATGGTGCGCTTCATCAAACAGACGCCCGTGGTGGACGGCACCGGCCTGAAAAACACGCTTGAAAACAAGGCCGCCCCCTTCGTCGAGGCCAAACTCGGCGATTACATCGAGAAGGCCGGCGGTAAGAAAGCCTTCGTCATGACCGGCGCGGACCGCTGGGGACTGGCCCACTCGTTCGTGACGGCGGGCTACGAGTGTGTCTTCGGCGACTTGATGTTTTCGCTCGGCATTCCCATCCCGCTTCACACCGAAAAGCAGCTCAAGACCCTGGCCGCTATTCTGATGCCCATTGCCGGACGCCTGCCCTTCGACTGGGTCTATCCGACCGGCGAGAAGCAGGAAGAACGCAAGCCGAAATACCCCAAGTATTTCCACTGGGCAACGGTGGTGGCGGGCGATTGCCATTACATCAAACGCTACATGCCGGACGATATGAAGGGCAAGGTCGTGGTGACCAACACCACCACACCAGAGGACGTGGAACTGTTTCGCAAGTGCGGCGTCAGGTATCTGGTCACGACCACACCGGTGCTGGAAGGCCGCTCCTTCGGCACAAATATGATGGAAGCCGCCTTGATTGCCGTCTCGGGCAAGGGGCGCGCTCTGACCCGAGAAGAATACAACGAACTGCTCGATAAGCTCAGCTTCGAGCCGACGTTGCAGGAATTAAATTAAACACGAACCCCCGAAGAACGGGGGCAGGTGACACAAAGGATCACAAAGGCCTGAATACTCATTTAACCTTATCGGCAATAAGGCCAGATTCTCTTTTGCATCGAATTTTCACGAATTTCCCGAAGAAAATTCGTCCAATTCGTGTAATTCGATGCAGAAAAAGTTATTACCGATAATGCCTATTTGTGAGCTTGAATCTACAAGGAGAGACATATGGACGCCATTGTGATTGCGGGCGGAATTCCGCTCCCGGAGGAACCCCTCTACCCCTATACCCGCGGCCATCCCAAGGCCATGCTGGATCTGGCGGGCAAGCCAATGATCCAGTGGGTGCTGGATGCCTTGAGCGAATCCACAACCATCGAGAACGTGGTCATCACCGGTCTGACCGAAAAAAGCGGCGTTGCCTGTAAGAAACCCCACTACTTTATTCCCAACCAGGGCAAGATGCTGGACAATATCCGCGCCGGCGCCCAGAAGGTCATGGAGATCAATAAACAAGCCGAACACGTATTGATCGTCTCCTCCGACATCCCGACCATCAAGGGTGAGATGGTGGACTGGGTAGTGAACGCTGCGATGGAAACGGACGAGGATGCTTATTACAACGTCATCCCGCGCGAGGTCATGGAAAAGCGTTTTCCCGGTTCGAAGCGGACATACACCCACCTGGAGGGCATGGACGTTTGCGGTGGTGACATGAACATGGCGCGCGCCAGCCTGGTCATTGGCGAAGTCGGGTTATGGGAGCAGATCACCAACGCCCGCAAAAGCCCGCTCAAGCAGGCTGCCCTGATTGGCTTTGACACGCTCTTCCTGCTGCTTCTGCGCCGGTTGACGTTGGAGAAGGCCGTCGAGAAAGTCGCCAAGCGGCTGAAGATCACCGGGCGCGGCATCCTTTGCCCGTATGCCGAAGTCGGTATGGACATTGACAAGCCGCACCAGCTCGAGTTGCTGCGCGCAGACCTGGCCAAAGCCATGCGACGCAAGACTAAAACTGCTGCAAAGTTGACAACCGCGAAAGAACCGGCGGCGAAGAAACCCCAAAAGAAAGCCGCGACCAAAGCGGTTGCCCCCCAACGGGGGGTTGAAACGAAAGCCAAGAAGACCATCGAATGAACCCGAGCCTTCTGCTTGAACTGGACGCTCGTCTGTCCGCGCAACTACGGGTGGCCGAGCGTCCGGGCGTTTTACGGACTTTGGCTGCTATCCTGGCTCATTCGGGGGATTCCTGGTTCTGGTGGGCTGGGCTGGCGCTTCTGTGGTGGCGCGGGGATGCCTTCTGGAAGCCCTGGGCGCTGACCGTGCTGGTCAGCATTATCGCCCTGGCTTTGATCGTGTTGCCGATCAAGTTTTTAATCCGCCGCCGCAGGCCGGAAGGTGAATGGGGCGCGCTGTACCGTACCACGGACCCGCATTCCTTCCCATCCGGGCACGCAGCACGTGCCATCCTTATCGCCGTGCTGACAACCGGTCTCGGACCCGCCTGGTTGGCGCTGCTACTCTGGATTTGGGCGCCGCTGGTTAGCCTGGCGCGCGTGGCGATGGGGGTGCACTACGTCTCAGACGTGGCCGCAGGCATGTTCTTGGGATTGATAGCCGGGTTGATCGGCCTGCAAATTCGATAATGGTAGCTGTTCCGTAAGGCACAGTGAAACAGCTACCATAATTTCGCGGCTTGCATGGCCGCCTTGAAATCTTCGAGCGCGGGGACAGGGGTCGGGTCTACGCCGTACGCCATTGCCAGATAATAAGCCGTGTAATCCCCGAAATGCAGCGCCGTCCAGATGTGGGCCAGGGGTGAATCTCCCTGGGCGTCGAAGAAATCGGTGTTCAGGCCTTCGAGCATGAAGGCTTGCCGCGTCAGCTCGGCGCGCAGACGGTTGCGGGGATGGTCAGAGGCTGCGCGCAGGAAGATGGCGAACGTGCGGCTGAGGATATCTTCGGGGTTGGACAGCCCGGCCAGGGTGTTGTGATCGGCTTCGGGTAAGGCGTCGAAACCGGCTCCGGCCTTGGCGAGTTCGTTGATCTGGCCTTTCCAACGCCGGGCGACCGGCGCCAGCAAACCCGAGCCGAAGACGTTCACCCAGCGTCCCACCAACTGACCGGCCATGCGCTTGGCCGGGTTCTGCGCCACCGGCACTTCGGCGCGCAAGGTCTCTTGCTGTTTCTTCATCGCCGCGACCGTAGTAGCGACTTCGCGAAGCACCCATTGCGGGTCAGTCGTTACTTTTTCGACCGGTAGGCCTTTGGGAGGACCAATCAGCCCCAGCCGGGCGAAGGCCGCAAGCAAAAGCCCGAACGAAAATCCAACCGCGGCGCGCGGCTGTCCCTTGTGTTCGAACTGCCACAGCGGGACTTTCGCCGCTTCTGCCTGTTTTGCCAGTCCGCCGCCGGTGGAGATAGCCAGCCCGCGGCAGCCATTTTTCAGCGCCGCCTCGAAGGAATCCAGCGTCTCTTCGGTGTTGCCCGAATGCGACGAGGCGATGACCAGCGTCTCGGGGCCGCGCGCAAAGGCGGGCAGGCCGTAGTCGCGGTGGACGAAGACGGGGATTTTACAGGTTGGCGCGAGGTACGCGGCCAGCAAGTCCGCGCCGATGGCCGAGCCACCCATGCCGGAAATGACCACGCGCGAGACCTGTGAGGTCTTAAAGACCTCACAGGTCTGTCCCAGTTCCCAGGCTTTTTGCAACTGCTCCGGCAGACCATCAATCTCAGCCAGCATGTTTTGGGGGTCCAATTTTACAAAGGAAGAAAAGTCATCGAGATTCATGATAGTACCTTGCCAATGAGATTCTTGTTTTTTTGTGCAAGAAATTTATACCACAAAGGGCACGAAGGAATCCGAAGGTTTTATGATTTTCCTTTGTACGCCTTCGTGTACTTCGTGGTTAAATCCTTGTTGGTTCCGGCCTGTCCCCGCACTTTGGGGGCTTGTCTGGGTTAGGGTCTTCCGCGATAATCAAATTATACACTTCCCGCCTGTTCCAACCCGATTCTTCCGCCAGCCGCTTCGCCAGCGCCGAAGGCGCTTCGCCCAGCTTCAGCCCGATTTTTATCGCAATCACCACTTTCTCCTCCGTCCACCGTCCTCCGTCATTCGTCATTCGTCGTCCATCAACCACAAGTGTAAACTCCCCTCTCGGCTCATGTTTGCCAAAATACTCCCGCGCCGCGCTGATCGTGCCGCGCCAGATTTCCTCATGAATTTTGGTCAACTCGCGGGCAATGGCAACCTTTCGGTCGCCAAGAATGGCTTCGAGGTCAGCAAGGGCAGCAAGCAGGCGGTGTGGCGTTTCTAAGAAAATCAACGTGTAGGGCAGGTTTCTTACCTGCCCCAGCAGGGTCTGCCGTGCGGACGATTTACGCGGCAGGTAGCCGAGGTAGAGAAAGGCGTCGGTGGGGAGGCCGGAAGCGACCAGCGCGGCGACCGGCGCGGAGGGACCCGGCAGCGGGCTGACGTTGTACCCGGCCTCCAGCGCCGCGCGCACCAACTCGTAGCCGGGGTCGTTCAATGCCGGCGTGCCAGCGTCCGAGACCAGGGCCACGTCACCTTCGGCCAGAGCGGACAGGATCGCCTCCAGTTTGCTGAGTTTGTTGTGCTCATAGTAGCTGGTCAGGGGCGTGTGGATGTCGAAATGGGTCAGCAGTTTGCGGGTCACACGCGTGTCTTCCGCCGCGATCAGGCGCGCTTCGTGCAGGATCCGCAGCGCGCGGGGGGTCATGTCTTCCAGGTTGCCAATCGGCGTAGCTACAAGATAGAGTGTGCCCATGTGCTTATTCTACTGCTTCTTGCATAAAGCGGCCTCCAGCCGCAACCAAATGGGCTGTCATTGCGAGGAGCGTTCTTTGCGACGAAGCAATCTCCCCGCAGGCCATGAGATTGCTTCGCAAAAACCGCTCGCAATGACAGTGCATTCAGAATCTTCGCGGTCGCGATAGTTTTTCAAGAGTAATACTTTATTTTCCAAATATCATATTATTATACTTTTCACTGACTTCACTTGCCGGGCCTATTTCCAAGACATTCCCGTGCTCGAGCAAGAGTGCCCGCTGGCAAAGCGATCGAACGGTATCAATCGAATGAGAAACCAGCAGCACCGTGGCACCGCTTTCACGGAAAGACCTCATACGTTCGGTGCATTTCTGCGCAAATGCGGCGTCGCCAACAGATAATACCTCATCCA
>JBDRTP010000203.1:0-20542 GCA_043823965.1 Chloroflexota bacterium | reverse complement strand
TCTCGCAAATCAACACTGAAATGGCGCTGTTCGATCCAGACTTGGCCAAGAAGCCACAGTTCGTGGCACTGAACAAGATTGACCAGCCCGAGGTCCAGGAACGCTGGCCGAAACTACAAAAGGAATTGAAAAAACGCGGTTATACGGCGATGACGATTTCTGCGATGTCTCGTACCGGCGTGCGTGACCTGCTGCTGAAAGCCGCCGAAAAACTTTCCGAAATTCCGCCGCTGGAAGAGACCGCACCACCCATGCCGGTCTACCGCCCCGCTGAGGACCCGCGTGCTTTTACCATCTCGCGCACGGACGACGGCGGCTGGCGGGTCTCCGGCGTGGCTATCGAACGCGCCGCGGCCATGACTCCCTGGGAGCACGACGGCTCGGTACGCCGATTCCAGAAACTGATGCAGCACCTGGGTGTGGACGAGGCCCTGCGCAAGGCAGGTGTCCGGGAGGGGGATACGGTGTATATTGGGGAGTATGAGCTGGAGTGGCAGGAATAGAGCAGTGATCAGTGATCAGTGTACAGTGTTCAGTGAACAGTCCCCAGTGGTCAGTTGTAATAAACCGCACAGGTAACATACTCGCTGATCGGGCTCCCATGCCCGATGTTTAGCGCAAGCCCTTTGGAATTGTGACCATCTTTGTTATAATATAGTCACAAAGGAGCGACCTATGGAAGTGACCGTTGGTGTCCGTGACCTTAAAGCCTGCTTGAGCGAATACCTGCGCCGGGTGCGAGAAGGACAAGTTGTCGTCATCACCGATCACGGCAAGCCTGTCGGACGTATCATCCCTGATCATACAAGCGTGGAAGAGCGTGCCAGGGAACTGGTGAAGGCGGGGCTGGTAGCGTGGAATGGGAAAAAACTGCCGAGAAGGAAACCTGTGGCTGTTAATCGTGGCGATAAACTGGCATCTGATATTGTGGTGGAGATGCGTGATTGAACATGTATTTTGATACCAGCGCTCTCATCAAGCACTACATCGTAGAAGCAGGATCAGAGGATGTACATGATTGGGTGGATTCTGCTGAAATGAGCGCGACCAGCTTGGTGACGCGGGCAGAAATAGCTGCTGGGTTGACGCGCCTGCTTCGTATGAATTTTCTTACAACACCAGATTATGCCATCGCTTTGGATCACTTTCGCGCTGATTGGCTTTTCTATCAGCGCATTCCCATCTCCGAAGACCTGGTTGCCCGCGCCGACCGTCTGGCTTGCGAGTTTGGCCTGCGCGGCTACGACGCGGTGCATTTAGCGGCGGCGCTTACCTGGCAAGAGAATCTCAACTTTCCTGTTACGCTGGCGACCTTTGACAGGGGATTGGCCAATGCCGCACGGCAATCCGGTTTGGCGGTTTTGCCGGAATAGCCCTTTTCCCCTAAATCAATCCTCCCGCAGGCAAAACCTGCGGGAGGATTTTCGTATGCCGCGCCCACGGTTTGATTATCTTCGGTTTCGCAAGAAGGTCGGGATATCCAGATCCTCCGTATTGAACGTCTGCGGCCAGAATTCGCCATTGCTGGCCTGGCCAAGATGCGCTTCCACGCTGACGGATTCCATTTGGCGGGCGGCCACGGGCCGGGCTTCCATGCGGGTCCCCGGGCGGGAGAGCGAAGCATTCGTTGTCGTGGTGATGCGGCGCGGCATGCCGGTGCGCTCAAAGCCGGTGGCGATGACCGTGATGCGGATTTCGTCAGCCATGTTCGGGTCAATGACTGCGCCGAAGATCATGTTCACGTCCGGGTGCGCCGTCTCACGGATGAGCGCGGCGGCCTGGTTGACCTCGAACAGGGTCATGCTCGGACCGCCGGTCACGTTGAATAACACGCCGCGCGCCCCGTCAATGGTGATATCGAGCAGTTGGCTGGAAATGGCTTGTTCGGCGGCTACTTTGGCGCGCTCCTCGCCGGAGGCTTTGCCGACCGCCATCAGCGCCGCGCCACCCTCAGACATGATGGCGCGCACATCCGCGAAGTCCAGGTTGATCAGGCCGGGTACGGTGATCAGTTCCGAGATGCCCTGGATGCCCTGGCGCAGGACGTCATCGGCCAGTTTGAAGGAGTCCTGCAGGCTGACGCGCTTGTCCACAATCTGTAGCAGGCGGTCGTTGGGGATGACGATGAG
Source organism: Chloroflexota bacterium (assembly GCA_043823965.1). Classification (GTDB taxonomy): domain Bacteria; phylum Chloroflexota; class Anaerolineae; order Anaerolineales; family Villigracilaceae; genus CG2-30-58-95. The sequence goes on along the minus strand of JBDRTP010000203.1, from coordinate 18,413 downwards.
TGTGTCAGCATGTTCCTTGAGCTTGGTCATGCCAGCTTCCGCGGCAGTCATGCGCTTGCCGCCCTCAAAGGTGAATGGGCGGGTGACTATGCCCAGGGTCAGCGCGCCGACTTCGCGGGCGATCTGCGCCACGATGGGCGCTGCACCCGTTCCGGTTCCGCCGCCCAGTCCGGCTGTGACGAAAACCATGTCTGCGCCTTTCAGGACATTGTACAAGTCCTCGGACGATTCCTCGGCTGCCTTGCGCCCGATCTCAGGATCGCCCCCCGCGCCCAGGCCGCGGGTCAGTTTATCGCCCAGGCGGACGCGCATCGGGGCCTTGGAAAGGAGCAGCGCCTGGCCGTCGGTATTGATGGCGATGAATTCCACGCCCTGGATACCTTCCTCGATCATCCGGTTGATGGCATTGCAGCCGCCGCCGCCTACGCCGATAACCTTGATGCGGGCGAATGTTTCAGCTTGATTCAGTTTTACGTCCATGTCGTTCCTCCTGATTGAATACCGAAAATGATGTGGGTTGTGTTTTCTTATTCTGTCATTGCGAGCGAAGTAGCCCGCAGGGGTACGAAGCGAAGCAATCTTCTGGTAAGTCCATTCTTATGCCACGCGGGGATTGCTTCGTCGGACTTCGCCTCCGCTTCGCTTCGCTCAGTCCTCCTCGCAATGACACGATTCCTATGGGAGTAGCCGTTTGAACCACTCTTTTACGGGTTCCATATTCATTCGACTCTCTCCTTTTGGGCGGTGGCGCGAGCGATCGCGCCGCGAAGGCATTTCCTCATCCTGCATGGCGGCTGCCCATTGCAGCAGGCCGACGCTGGTGGAATATGCCGGTGATGACAGCTTATCTACCAAACCGACCAAATTGTCTGGCTTGGCGGTGCGTACGGGAAGACCCAGTACCTGGCTGGCCAGTTGCCGGATGCCGGGCAGGTCGCTCGACCCACCCGTCAGCACCATGCCGGCCGGGAGCAGGCCGTCGTAGCCGGAGCGTTTGATCTCTTGCAAAGCCATCAGGAAGATCTCTTCCACTCGCGCCTCGATGATGTGTGCCAGCTCCTGGCGATTGACCTGCACCGGCTGTTCTTCTCCGAAGGGGCGGACAGTGAAATGTTCTTCGCTGCCAACCCCGGATTTCAGTGCATAACCGTATTGCTTTTTGATATCCTCGGCCTGCGGGGTGGGCATGCGCAAGCCAAGGGCGATGTCCGCTGTAATATGGTTGCCGCCGACGGCCAGCACCATGGTGTGCCAGATATTGCCGTCCACGTACATGGCCAGGTCGGTGGTTCCGCCGCCGATGTCGCACACCACCACGCCCATCTGGCGTTCGGTGTCGTTCAGGACCACGTCGCCGGAGGCCAGCGGATTGAGCACGAACTGCAGCACTTCCACTTTTGCCGCGCCCACGCACTGGCGCAGGTTCTCGACTGTGGCGGCCGCGGCGGTGATGATGTGCGCCTCCACTTCCAGCCGGAAACCGTGCATCCCGATCGGCTGCTGGATTCCGTCCTGACCATCCACCACGAAGCCGCGCTGGATGATGTGGATGATCTCACGGTTGTGGGGGATGGCCACAGCCCGGGCGGCATCCAGGGCGCGCGCCACGTCGTATTCGTCAATCACCTCACCCGCGACGCCCACCACGCCACGGCTGTTGATCGAGGCGACGTGCGCCCCGGCCAGGCTGACCAGCGCGGCGGTGATCTCCACACCGGAAGTTTGTTCGGCCTTCTCCACCGAACGGGTTATGGCCTGTGCGGCAGTCGCCAGGTCTACGATCACACCCTTGCGAATACCTTCCGAAGGCTCGATGCCCACACCCAGGATGCGGATGGCTTCTTCTTCCACCCGCCCGACCAGGGTGCAGACTTTTGTGGTGCCTACGTCAATCCCTACGACAATTTCGTCCATAGTTTCACTGATTCATCGAAAGAATGGGGCATCCAGATATTCCACGCTGATCAGCGCAGGCCGGATACCCTGGTTGGTGAGCCTATCTACGATGGCCTGATATACATTTAGTTTCATCGAAATGTCATCCGAGTTCTGTCCAAAGTAAACCTGCCAGCCGCGCATATCCTGCCAGCCCAGGCCGAATTGCGTGTCGTAAAGCAAGGATGCTCCGCCCGATATGTATGGATACAGGACGGTTATCACCTGGACCAGGGCCGGATCGAGGAAGGGAGGCTTCTGGCTGGTGGCCTGCGCCGGGTCAGCCCCCGCATTTTGGGGGTCAACCCGGACCGGAGGCGGGTCGCCGTTTGCGACGACGCTGATCAAGTTCTCGGGGGGCTGGCCGCGCGGCGGGAAGGCCATGCCCTGGGCGTCGAGCCAGGCCATCTTCCCGTCCTGGTACCAGGCGATGAGCGGCGTGCGCTCAATCACGTTGACGATGATCCGGTTTGGGAAAGCGACATGCACATCCACGCTGGATAGATCCGGGTAATCGTTCAACAGGTTTTCCGTCATCTTTGCAGGGATAGCCACGAAGATGGGCTGCCCGATGACCCGCAGGGCGGCATTGATCTCGGTCTCGCCCAGGCGCTGGTTGCCGCTGATCTCGGCTCCGCTCAGCTTGAAAGTCGCAGAAGTCCACACGCTGTAAAGGATGAAGATCAGCGCCGCGCAAAGCAGGCCGGAGAGCCAGCGCGTGCCGAATTGCGGGAGGGCGATACCCGGCGTGCGTACATCCGTTCTGCCCATGCTGAAGGCGATGTCGTAACGCTGGCGGCGGGATTTCTTTGCTTTGCCTCGAGGGGTGCGGGTTTGTTTTACCGGACGGGGCGGCATCTCCGGGCGATAACCCCCCAGCGGGGGGTAAACGGTCTTCCTGGTCTGCGTCAGACGCTGCTGAGTCTGTTGCGTCCGACGTTGGCGGACGAGTTCTGAGCGCGGGGTGTTCTGTTTCGTGCGGGTCATGTGGTTCTCCGGAAGCGGCGCTCGGTGCGGTCGCGTTCGGCTTTGCGCTCGAGCGCCAGTTCGATCAAGCGATCAACCAGTTTGGTGTAGGGCAACCCGCTGGCTTCCCAAAGTTTGGGATACATGCTGATGCTGGTAAAGCCGGGCAGGGTATTGATCTCGTTCAATAAAACCTCGCCGGTCTCTTTCTCAAGGAAGAAATCCACGCGCGACATCCCCGCGCAGTCTATGGCTGTGTAGGCCTTCACGGCCAGGCTGCGGATTTTCTCGGCGGTCTCGGCCGGTAGGCTGGCCGGGATGATCAGGGCGGATGTACCGTCAATATACTTGGACTCATAAGAATAGAACTCGCGACTGGGCTGCACCTCGCCCGCTACGGAGGCCTGCGGGTCGTCGTTGCCCAGCACGCTAACTTCGATCTCGCGTCCATTCACGCCGCGCTCGACCAGCACGCGCCGGTCGTAAGCGGCGGCTTCGAGCAAGCCCTCGGCCAGGTCGGCGCGGCTGTTGCATTTGGTGATACCGACCGATGATCCGAGATTGGCTGGCTTGACGAACAACGGGTAGGCTGCCACGGCCTCTGCCTTGCGGATGGCGCTTTGGACGTCTTTCTCGATCTCGCTGCGCAGGAGGATGATCGCTTCGACCACCGGGATGCCGTTGGCGCGCATTACATCTTTGAAGACGCCTTTGTCCATGCCGACCGAGGAGCCGGTCACGCCCGCGCCCACGTAGGCCAGGTCGGCCATCTCCAGCAGGCCTTGCAGCGCGCCGTCCTCGCCGAAAGTGCCGTGCAGGACGGGGAAGACGACATCAATATCAGTGATGTGTTCCAGGACTGTGCCGTGATCCGTAAAACAGCCTGCCCTGAGCTTGCCGAAGGGTAAAGCGTACAGGCCGGGCCTGGAGGGGTCGGGCAGGATGGTGCAGGCTGTCAGGCCTCTGGTCTCACCCTTTTCCAGCAGGTCGCGGGCATTTTCACCGGTCAGCCATGCGCCCTCGTGTGTGATGCCGACTTGAATGACCTCATATTTCTGCGGGTCGAGCACGTCCAAAATCGAGCGCGCCGAAGCCAGCGAAACTTCATGCTCGCCGGATCGTCCGCCGAATAACACGGCAATCTTTAGCTTAGCGTAGCATTCGTTGGCACGGGTGGCGTCAGTCGTCTTCATCGTGACTAATCTCTACTCTCTAATCTCGAATCTCTACTTACCATTCACCAATTAACTCAATCTCCAACTCCAGCAAAACGCCAAATTTATCGGAGACTGTCTTTCTGGCTAAATCAATCAGCGCTTTTACATCTTTCGCGCTCGTCTGCCCATGATTGATAAAGAAGTTGGCATGGATGCGACTGATCTCAGCATTGCCGATACGTTTTCCCTTCAGACCGGCTGCCTCGATCAATCGGCCGGCGAAATCACCCGGCGGGTTTTTGAACATCGAACCCATGCTGGCGCCCGGCGGCTGCGTGCTGCGTCGGCGGGCGGAAAGCTGCGCCATCTTGGCCTGGATCGGGCGCGGCTCGCCTTTTTCCAGCTTCAACGTGGCGGCCAGGATTATCACAGGCTGACGCTCACGTTTCAGGAGACTGCTCCGGTAGGTATAACCCAGCTTCTCCACCGGCCAGACCTGGCGTCCGCGCTGGCGGTGCAGGAGTTCGGCTGAGATCAGGTTCCCGGCGATGTCGCCGTCGAATGCCCCGGCGTTACCGTAGACCGCCCCGCCGAGGCTGCCGGGGACAGTAGCCGCCCATTCCATGCCGCTCAATCCCAGGCGCGCAGCCCGTTGGGCGATGTCATTGAGCGTGGCGCCCGATTCAGCCCGCACGCTGGGCCGCTCGGATTGCGTGTCGAAGCGCACCAGCCGCGCCCGATTAATAATCACAACCCCGCGCACACCCTTATCGCCGACCAGCAGGTTCGAGCCGCCGCCCAGGATGATGAAAGGCAGATACATCTCCCAAAGCCGGCCGGCTGTGTTGGCCAACTCATCTGCCGAGCGGACGAAGATCAGCGCGTCCGCTGGCCCGCCGATGCGCGCCGAAGTGTAGCCTGCCAGTGAAGCATTCTCGTGCAGGCGGTCGCTGAATAGTTCGCGCAGGGTGGAGATGATCGCAGGCTTCGCCCTGAGGCTCTGCCCGAAGGGTTGCATGTTATCTGTCCTGAGCGTAGCATTCGTTGGCGGCGTAGCATTCGTTGGCGTGGTTACTTTGGCTTCGTACACACGTCCTTTTTCAGGCATGGCGGGCCTCGCGATTCTGCAAAGAAGCCAGCACCTGAGTGCTGACCAGGTCGGCGTCCCCGGCGGAGAGCACCAGCAAAACGTCGCCGGGACGGAGATGAGCAATGAGATAATTGCTAACCTCGGCTATATTCGGAATGAAATGCGCCGAGGGATGAGGCATGGCTTTCACCACCTGTGCGGCGGAAAAATCCTGCCGGAGGTGCTCGCGGGCGGCATATACTTCGGTCACGATGACCTGGTCGGCGTCGGTGAAGGCGCGGGAGAATTCGGCGAACAGGGTTTGGGTGCGCGAGTAGGTGTGTGGCTGCCAGACTGCCCAGAGGCGACGCCTGGCATAGCGGGAACGTGCAGCCGCCAGCGTGGCGCGGATTTCAGTTGGATGATGGGCGTAATCATCAATGACCACGATCCCGTTCGCTTCGCCGCGCACCTCGAAGCGGCGCCCGGTACCCGTAAACTGGCCTAAAGCTTCGGCTGCCGCGTCCAGTGGCAGGCCGAGCAGGTAGACCACGCTCAATACTGCCAGTGCGTTGCGGACGTTGTATTCGCCAGGAATCTGGAGATTGACGTTTGACGTTTGACATTTGACGATTGCCTCGAACGAGAAACCGCCTCTTTCGTTGGTGTGCAAGTTCTTTGCTACTGTCCACTGGTCACTGATTACTGATAACTGGTCACTGCTCGCTGATAACTGGTCACGGATGCCATAAGCTACCGTTCCCTTGCCAACCTTCCTGGCTTCGGCGAGGAGTGCCTTTGCGCCAGCATCCTCGGCACACGCCACCAAAACGCCATCCGAGGGTAAAAGGTTCACAAACTCGAGGAACGCGGCCTGAAAGTCAGCCGGGGTGGGGTAGCAATCGGGATGATCGTGTTCGACGTTGGTCACGACTGCGATGACCGGTTTCAGGCCCAAGAACATGCGGTCATACTCGTCGGCTTCGATGACAAAGGTCTTACCGCTCCCGGCCCGCGCGTTGGTGCCCAGATTGTCGAGCACGCCGCCGACGATGAAGGAGGGTTCCTGCCCGAGAGCAGTGAGCACCCAGGCCAGCATGGCAGTGGAGGTGGTCTTGCCGTGTGTGCCGGCCACGGCGATGCCGGTCTTGCCGGTCATCAGTCGGCCGAGAAAATCGGACCTCTTGAGCACCGGGATGCCGGCAGCCTGCGCGGCGAGCACCTCAGGGTTGTCGTCTGGGATGGCCGAGGAGCGCACTACCAGGTCGGCGCCAGCGATGTTCTCCGGGTGATGTCCAATGCTGAGGATCACGCCAGCTGCTCTGAGGTGCGCAAGGAAGGGTGTCTCGGCGCGGTCAGATCCGCTCACCGTGTATCCCATTTCCTTCAGGAGACGTGCGATGGCCGATAGTCCGCTTCCACCGATGCCGATCAAGTGAATGTGTTTCATTTCTAGATAAAGACCACGATGACGAAGACGAATGCCAGGACGACGGCGAAGTAAATGGCAGGGACGCCCAGCAAGCGGGGTGGTAAGATCTCGAGCAGATCCAGCGCTGCCTGACCCAGGGGCGTTCCAGCAACAGGGGGAGTGATGATCCCGAACGGGAAATCTGCTTCAGACATGTAGAACAGGATCGTACCGAAGATAAGATAGCCATTCAGAGCGCCCAGGAATATGCCCAGTATGGTATCCTGCAACTTTTCGCGCCTCATTTTGGGAGCGAAGCGCTGGATATTTGGCGTTTGGTGGCCGAACATGACCAATACGACCAGCAACGTGCTGCGCAACCAGAAAAGATCGCTGCTATCACCCGGCAGGACATCCCGCACGAAGGGTACATAGCGTTCGATGAGCGTGGTGAGGGTCAGCGCCAGGATGACGCTGAAGACGACGAGCAATTCTTTGGCCCAGCCGCGCATCGCACCGATTAAACCGAACAGGGCGACGTACATGTAGAAGACGATAGTCAGACTAATCACAGTCTCATCTCCTCCTCCCGGCCAGGTTGGACAGTTGGTGAGCAATGTCAGCGGCAGCTTGCGGGCGGGATAAACGTCCCATCGCGGCGCGCATGGATCGCAGTTTTACGGGGTTATTGAGCAAATCGTTCACTGTCGCGATAAGTTTCTCGGATACTTGCGCATCTTCAATCATGACTGCCGCGCCGCGCTCGACCAGGTAATCGGCGTTGACCTTTTGGTAACGCCATGCGTGTGGATAGGGCACCAGGATGGCTGGCAGCCCAAAAAGTGGGAATTCACCCAATGTGGAAGCCCCGGCACGCGCGACCGCGAGATCGGCGGCTACCAGCGCCGCCCCCATCTCCTCGTGCAGGTAGGGGAAGGCAAGGTAGCGGGCGACTTGTCTCTTGGAAAGGTCATTGCGGGCCGCCTCGACATTCAGCCAGTCCAATTCACCGCTGATGTGGACAACCTGCGCCAGCTCCAAGAGGGCCGGCAGGTTTTTGAGCAGGGCGTTGTTGAGCGAGCGTGCGCCCTTGCTCCCGCCGAAGACCAATAGAACCGGATGGTCATGCTCGAGGCCCAAATTCTGCCGCGCCGGTTGGCGTGTCCAGTCGAGAAGGTCAGCCCGAGTCGGATAACCAGTGACGACGGTCTGCGCCCGGCGAGAGAAGTATTTTCGTGAGGCATCCGCGCTGAGGGCGATGCAATCCGCGAAATGGGCGAGGGCTTTAAGTGCCAGTCCCGGCTCGATATCCGGCGCATAGAGCAAGGTCGGGATTTGGCGAGCGGCCAACGCCATTGGGACGGCGAGATAGCCGCCGGTGAAAAAGAGCACATCTGGTTTGAACTGGTGCAGGATGCGGCGCGCCGCAGAATAGCCGCGCTGCAACCGCCAGAGATTGCGGGGCAGTTGTTTGAGGCCCACGCCATGCACGCCAGCCGCCGGAATGGCCTCGAAAGGGATGCCGGCGCGCTGAACCAGCGCGGCCTCCATGCCACCTTCTCCGCCAACCCAGAGAACGTCGAAAGTCAAACGTCCGACGTCAGACATTTGACGTTGGACTTTCAACGCCTCAAGCACGGCGAGAGCGGGATACACGCCGCCGCCGGTCCCGCCGGCGCAGATCAACAGACGCACCGTATGACCTCCATTCTTCGGCGACCGGTCCAACTTTATTGGTCTGCCGAGAGATGTTCAACAAAATCCCGATGGCAATAATTGACATGACTAGGTTCGAGCCGCCCTGGCTGATAAATGGCAGGACATTGCCGGCCGCAGGTAACAGGCCGGCCATGCCGCTCATGTGGATGAAAGCTTCGATGACGATCCAGAATGTCAGGCCGGCTGCCAACAGCGAACCAAGTGAATCCGGCGCTTTGGCCGCGATCTTCAGCCCGCGCCACAGGATCAAACCATATAGACCAACCGTAATGATCGCGCCAAATAAGCCGAGTTCCTCGACGATCACCGCGAAAATACTATCGGTTGTCGCGAAGGGTAGACCCGTGACTGCGATATTGGAGCGCCCGATCCCGATCCCGAACAGACCTCCCCTGATGATGCCTTCCAGCGCGCGCAGCACATGGTAGTCGGATTGCAGCGGATCCTTGAGACCGGCAAAGTATGGCCCCATCCGGCTTTGGCCGGTTGCACTGAATTTCACGACCACGAAACCGACCAGCAGGGCCACGATCATAAAAATGACGATCTGGCGGATATCGCCGCCGGCCAAAAAGAAGAGCAACCCACCCAGGAGGAAGACCGTGCCAGCCGCGCTTATGTCTGGTTGTCGGAAGATCAAACCACCCAGGATGCCCAGGATGACCGCGAGTGGGATAAGCCCCAATTGAATATCGTGGAGGTACTCCCGCTTGTGATAAAGCCAGACAGAGAGATAGACGACCGTGGCCAGTTTGGCTAGTTCTGCGGGTTGCACCGAGCCGCCGAAAAGTCCGCGCACGGATCCCAAAATGACCGCGCCTTTGATCAATACGGCTAACAGCAGGAGTATGGACACGATCATCATTGGCAGGGCGTATTTGTTCCACAGGTGATAATCCATGCGGGCGATGAAGAACGCGAGGCCTGAGCCAAGGATCATGATCAGCGTTTGTTTGAGGATGATGTAGGTCGGTGTTTTATCGAATTCAGTCGTGAATTCAGCAGTGGACGAGTATTGTGAGGTACTGGCTGAATACAACATCAGCAAGCCGAAAATTGCCAGGGCGACGGCGATGACCAGCAATGGCAAATCTACGTTCACCGGTTTAGCGCGGCGAAATGAGGTTGAGGTGCCTTTGGCAGGTTGATTCACGAAAGTTCCGATACCCATTTGCGAAAAACCTCCCCGCGCTCTTCAAAATCGCGGAATTCGTCGAAACTGGTGCCGCCGGGTGAGAACAGCACCACGTCACCCGCTTCGGCCACGCCAGCCGCAGCCTGAACCGCCTCTTCCAAACCTGCGCAACGCGCCAACGTGAACGGGCGTCCACCCGGGGGCGTAGCATTCGTTGGCACGGCCACTCCCAAAGCGGCGTTGATCTTATCTGCCGCCTCACCGAACAAGACAACGTGGTCGACGCGTTCGTGGAGCAAGGCGGCCAGCTCTTCCCAGGGCAGGTTCTTGTCCCTCCCGCCGAGCAGGAGCACGATCGGCTCGTCGAAGGCGCGGATGGCAGCCAGGCTGCGCTCCGGGGCGGTGGCGATGGAGTCGTTATACCAACGCGCTCCGTTCCATTCGCGCACCAGTTCCAGCCGGTGCGCCACGCCGTGAAAATCCTGGATGCCGGCCCTGATCGCTTCGACCGGTAATCCGGCCGCGCAGGCGAGTGCGCAGGCCGCCAGGACGTTCAGCCGGTTGTGGTCGCCGCGCAATTGAACGGACGACTCGGCCAGCAGAGCGGTCTCTGTATCTGGCGTGCGCAGATAGATCATGCCCTGGCGCAAAAATGTCCCTTGGCCGCCTTCTGGCATTGGGCTGAAGCCAAAGGAATACAGGCGGCCGCGTACCTTGGGGCGCAGATTCCAGGCGCCGGGATCGTCCCGACCCAGGATGGCGGTATCCTGAGCGGTCTGGAATTCGAGGATGCGCGCCTTGGCGGCGGTGTAGGCTGCCATCGTCGCATGCCGGTCGAGGTGGTTGGGCGTGATGTTCAGGATGGCGGCAATATTGGGTGAGATGGTCATCTGTTCCAATTGGAAGCTGGAAATCTCCAGGATGGCGAGATCGCCCGGCTGCATATCGTCCACATAGTTGAGCAACGGGTCGCCGATGTTGCCGCCAACGAAAATACGGGTTGAAGGTCGAAGGTCGAAAGTCGAAAGTCGCCGAGCGTGTCCTTCGACCGACTTTCGACCTTCGACTTTAGACTTTAGACTTTCGACTACTTTTTGCGCCATTCTTCCGACCAACGTCGTGGTCGTCGTCTTGCCGGCCGAGCCGGTGATGCCGATCGTGCGGCAGGGGACGATTTCCAGGAAGAGCTGTGTGTCGTTGGTCAGTTGAATGCCGCGCTTCAACGCCTGGCTCACGATTGGGTTGGTAAGTGGTACACCGCCGGAGAGACAGACTACCTCGGTCTCGTCGAGCAGATCGAGCGGATGGCTGCCCAGCACCCAGGTTACGGGCAGGTCGGCAAGTGCAGATTGGGCGGCGCGCATCTCTTCGAGGGGGCGCTGGTCGTTCAGGGTCACGCGTGCGCCGTGACGCGCCAGGTAGCGCGCCGCTGCCTGCCCCTGGCGGGCGCCGCCCACTATCAAAACGCGCTTTCCTGTCCAATTGGTCCTCATCTTGTTCACACCAACGCCAGCCCGATGCCGAACATTGCTCCGAGCAAACCAATCAACCAAAAACGTTGCACAATCTGCGTCTCGCTCCAGCCAAGCAGCTCGAAGTGATAATGCAGGGGCGCCATTTTAAAGATGCGCCGTCCATGGGTCAGCTTGAAAAAGCCAATCTGGATAACGTCACTCAGCGCCTCGCTCAGCGGGATGATGGCGATGATGGGCAGCAGCGCCCACTGTCCGGTCATCAATGAGACGACCGCAAGCGTCGCGCCCAATGAGAGCGAACCGGTATCTCCCATGAAGAGTTCAGCCGGGTGAACGTTAAACCATAAAAAGCCGAAGAGTGCCCCGACCATGGTGAAACAGAAACGGGCAATAAAGACTTGACCTTGCAAAAGGGCGATGGCGCCGTAAGCGGCGAAGGCCGTGGCCGAGATCATACCGGCCAGCCCATCCAGCCCGTCGGTGAAGTTGACCGCATTAGAGCAACCCACGATAATGAACGCCGCGATGGGGATGTACCAGATGCCCAGTTCGAGTTCGAATGGGATGCCCGGCAGGAAAATGTCTGGAGCATCGAGTATGTATTTAAGTACCAATGCCAGCCCGATGGCCAGCAAAACCTGGGCGGCGAACTTGGTGCGGGCGCGCATTCCCTCACCCTTGCGTTTGCCGTGGATGCCTTCCCAATCGTCTATGGCGCCCAGGACGGCGTAAGCGATCATTGCCACCAGCGGGACGAGTACGGAGCGCCCGAGCAATCTCATCCCGACCAGTGCTACCGCGTTGAGCAAAACGGTCACCATGGCGACAGGCAGGATGATCATCACGCCGCCCATAGTGGGCGTGCCCATCTTGACGATGTGCTTGTCTGGCTCGTCCACGCGGATCAGCTTGCCGATCTTGAAGTGCTGCAGGATACGCAGCAGGGGACTGCCCCAGATAACGGTCATCATAAAGCTCAGCCCGGCTAAGCTTAGCGCCACCGTGGATTCATTCATGGTAGCTGCTCCGCATGGCATAGTGAAACAGCTACCATCATGAATGAACCTCCAGCGCGGTCACGATTAGATCCATGCGGATGCCGTGCGAGCCTTTGATCAGAACCACGTCTTTTGCGCTGAGATGCTTGTGCAGCCACTTAATGGTCTGGTCGGTGTTCTCGAACTCAACGATTTTATTCGTGCCCAGGCCTTCGCCTCGCGCCGCGGCGGCGATCATGCGGCCGCGCTCGCCCACTGTGACCAGCATCTCGGCCACTTTGGCTGCCCGGACACCGACCATGCTGTGACCCTGCTGCTCGTACGGGCCAAGCTCGAGCATGTCACCCAGCACGGCTACTTTACGGCCCTCCAGTTCGGAGAGCAGGTTGAGCGCCGCCAGGGTGGATTCGGGCGAGGCATTGTAAGTATCGTCCAGCAGCAGGGCGCCGTTTTGGCCACGGACTGCCACCAGGCGCAATTGCGTATGCCCGGAACGAAGCCCGCTGACGATCTCCTGCCAGGTCAGTCCATCCACCAGGCCAACAGCCGCCGCCCGCAGGGCGGTATGCACCGAATGCTGGCCGATCATCGGTACACGCAGGTGGAGAACCTCTCTGTGGTAATGCAGGCGGAAGCGGATACCTTCCAACCCCAGGCCTTCCACTTCATCTGCCCACAGGTCTGCTTCGGGATCAAGCCCGTAGTAGAAAACACGCGCCTTCGTCTTTTCGGCCATCGAGCGCACCCAGGGGTCATCGTAATTCAGGACGGCAACCCCATCTGGCGCGGCCGGCAGGGCCTGCACCAGCTCGGATTTGCCGCGTGCGATGGCTTCCTGTGACCCGGCTCGCTCGGCGTGGACGGTGCCGACGTTGGTCACCACGCCGATTTGGGGCAGGGCGAGGTCGCACAAGAAAGCAATCTCACCTGGGAGGTAGAAACCCATCTCCAGCACGGCGCGCTCATGACCTGCTCCAAGTTTCAGGATGGTGAGCGGCAGGCCAATCTCATTGTTCAGGTTGCCCGGGCTTTTCAGGGTGCGATAGCGTTGACTGAGCACCTCGGCGATCACTTCTTTGGTCGTGGATTTTCCCACGCTTCCGGTGATGCCGATCACGCGCAGGTCCAGTTTGCGTCGCCAGAAACGAGCAACCTGCTGCAGGGCAGCGAGCGAGTTTTCGACCCACAGGCAGAGGGGGGTACGAGTCAGCGATTCGAGCGATTCGGGTGATACGGCGGAGAAACCGGCGCGCAGGTCGAGGGTCGGGAAAGGTTCGGAAAGTGCGCCCTGGATAAACGCAAAAGAAGCCCCGCGCTGAAAAGCCTCGGCGACGAAGTCATGCCCGTCCACGCGTTCGCCTGGAATGGCAACGAACAACGCTCCGGGGATGACCTGCCTGGAATCAATCGTCGCCTCGGTGATGACCGGGGTGGCCATCTCGGGGCGGGTGTTCGTCAAGGCTTCGATTACGTCGGCCAGTGTCAGCACGTTATTCTCACTGTCCTGCTAATTGAAGGCGAACGTTATCCGGTGGGATTCCCAAGAGCACCACCAGTCTCTCGACCACTTGTTTGAAGACCGGCGCGGCAACCTCTGAGCCCCAAATGGATGTTTTTGGTTTTTCAAGCCAGACATAAACCATGAATTTCGGATCGTCCAGCGGCCCCCAGCCGATGAACGAGGCATTGGTCGCGTTGTCGAGGTAGCCGCCGGTGGTTGGGATTTCTGCCGTGCCGGTCTTCCCGGCGATGCGATAGCCGGGCAGCAGCGCATTGGAGCTTTCTTTCTCCAGCGAGATGGCTAGCATCTCGTTCAGCGTGTGGGCGGTGGCGGCGGAAATGGGTGAGCCGATCACCTGGGGGGATGTGTTATGCTGCTGGCCGTCTTGCACAGAGCCGTAAAGCACGTGAGGGTAAACCATCCTGCCGCCATTGGCTATGGAAGAAGCAGCCATGACCATCTGAACAGGCGTTACAGATACACCCTGGCCGAATGCGTTGGTGCCCAGATCAAGCGGATGCCAGAGCTGGTCGCCGGGAAATTTCAGATAACCGGAAACTTCGTCGGCCAGGTCAATTCCGGTGGTATGACCGAAGCCAAACTTCTGCATGTAGCTATAAAAGCTATCGTTGCCCAATTGGGAGGCTACCCAAACCAGGCAAGTGTTGATTGAGTTCTGCAAGCAACCCACCATATCCTGCATACCCCAGACGGTACCATTCCAGTTATGGATCGGCACTCCGGCGAAGATGATGATGCCGTTATCCCAGTAAGTATCCTCCGGTTTCACTACGCCTTTCTCCAGCGCGGCGGCCATGGTAAAGATTTTGAAGACTGAGCCGGGTTCGTAAGGTTTACTGATCGCCGGGTTGAGGGGATGCTCGCTCGATAAGGTATCACCATAGTGGGCGAAATCGTTCAAATTCGGACGCGGGGAGGTCGCCATTGCCAGGATTTCGCCCGTCTTCGGGTCCATGATGACAATGCTGCCGGAGACTGCGCCGGTATCTGTGATCGCCGCGTCGAGTATCTCTTCAGTGGCAGCCTGTACATCCCGCCGGATGGTCAATATCAGGCTCGCGCCGGCTGGAACATCGGTCAATTCCCGGGCCAGGATTGGATTGGACGGCACCCAGACTGTTAGCGGGGCGCCAGCCAGCAGGCTGTTGAATTTCTCTTCGACGCCGGAATGACCTCGCACATCCTGCGCAGGGACGACCCCGATCAGGTTGGAGGCCAGGCTGTATTCCGTGTAACTGCGCTGGAGATGCTCTTTGAAGTGCATTCCGTTCAGATTTTGGCCGGTCGGATTATAGACCGAGGCATCGCGTAGTTTGATGAGTTCGTCGGCTTTTTCAGCCGGCACAAAATCGGCCAGGACGATATAGACCGCGCCCTCGGGCGGGTTCATCATCTTCTCGAGCGTCTCGCTATAAGTCATGTCGAGGTATAGCTGTGCAGCCAAGGCAATGTTGTTCTGATATGCGGCCAGATCGCTGGGGCTCAAGTCTTTCATCGCATTCAAATCCAGGCCGACTTCGTAGACAGTCTGGTTCCCGGCCAGCAGGTGGCCGCTCCGGTCGTAAATTTCACCCCGCGATGGGTAAAATATTATTTCCCGGCCCTCGAACTTACCGGAGGCGACCAGGATGGCTTTTACCTCTGCGCTGTTCTGAACGCGAACGATCTGGGCGATGATGCTGAATCCAAAAACGGCCAGCAGAAATTGTATCGTCAGGTAGCGCCAGGTGTGCGGATTTTTCATGGCTGCCATCCCGAGGTCGGGGGAGTGGACTGCATCATATCGGCAAACCACTCAAAGAGCGAGTGTGTATATTCCGGAAGGATGATAGGGGCGGCCTGTGGAGTTTTCAGACGAGCCAGATTGATGGCTGTTGGGGGCGTGTAACCGGCCACTACCACGTAAGTAATTTGCGCCGGGTCCAGCGGTTGAAAACCCAGCGCCATTGCTCGCGACTTCATTGCCTGGGAGGAAGTCAGCCTGGCCAGGTTTAAGGCCAGATCGGCATTCCTGCGCTGTCCTTTGAGAATGTCTTCCTTGAGGGCTTGGATCTCGCGCCCGGCCTGCGCCGCACGAATTGAAACACTAAGGTAGAGACCAGCCACCATTGCGATTATGACCAGCCCAGCCACAAACAGGACAAGCCACTGGAGCTGAACGCGCCATGAAGCCTGCCGATATTTCTGGATGAAATGGGAGACATTATTCATCTTATGCTCTAGGTTATGCTCCAGGCGGCGTCCTCGCCGCCGGGGACGGCGGTTGGAGCGGTTTTCATAACTTCTCTGCTACTCTCAACTTTGCACTGCGTGCACGCGGGTTGCGTTGGATTTCTTCGACCGCCGATTGTATTGGCCGGCGGGTGATCTCGCGGATACTGGCTTTGTGCCCACAGGTGCAGACCGGCTGGCGCGGGGGGCAGATGCAATCCCGGCTTTCACGGCGGAAAAACTCCTTCACCAGGCGATCCTCCAACGAATGAAAGGCAATGATAGCCAGCCTGCCGCCTGGCCCGAGCGCCCGTATTGCCTGGGGGAGGGCCTCTTCGATGGACTGGAGTTCCCGATTGACCGCAATCCGCAGCGCCTGGAATGTCCGTGTGGCGGGGTGGATATGACCGCGCTTCCCGCGACTGACCTTTGAGATGACCTCGGCCAGGGCCTGGGTGCTGCTAACCGGGCGGGCTCGGACGATAGCCTGGGCAATGCGTCGCGAAGCGGGTTCCTCCCCGTAGCGATAGATCAGGTCGGCCAGTTCGGCTTCGGGCAGGTTGTTGACCAGGTCGGCGGCGGTAAGGGGATTCGATGGGTCGAATCGCATATCGAGCGGTCCATCACTCTGGAAGGAAAAACCTCGCGCCGGGGTATCGAACTGCATCGAAGAGGCTCCCAGGTCAAGCAGGATGCCATCCACGGCGGGCCAATCGAGGGCTGCCAGTTGATCGCTCAGGGTAGTGTACGAGGCGCGTATCAGACAGGCACGCTCCCCGAAGGGAGCGAGTCGTTGGCGGGCTATTTCGAGCGCATCTGTGTCTACCTCCAGGCCGAGCAAAAGGCCATCTGGCGAACTGGCGGCTAAGATCCCGGCGGCGTGCCCGCCTGCGCCAAGCGTTCCGTCTACATAACGGCCTCCGCTTTGTGGGTGCAAAGCGAGTATAATGTCATGGTAAAGAACAGGTTGGTGCGCTTCAGCCATCTCGGCGAGTGGAGAGGTCTAACATGCTGAAGCGTTGGGCGTTGGTTTCGGCATCGTTCATTTGCGTTTCTTGAGCCTGCCAGTGGGCTGGCGCCCAGACTTCGAAGTAATCACCTTGACCGACAAGCACTACCTCGGTCTCCAAATCCGCGCCCTCTCGCAAATCTTGAGGGATCAGGATGCGCCCGGATTTATCCATTTCCAATTGGAAAGCATCGCCGAGGATTAGCCGTCGCAAGAGACGGGCGGTCGGATCGGTCTTGTTCATGGACATGACGCCCTGATATATAACATCGAAAGCGGACGGGGTCAGTACCATCAGGTTGCGATCCAGTCCCCGAATGACGTAAGCGCCATCGTTCAACAGTTCACGATAGCGTGCCGGAACTGTCAGGCGAAATCTATCATCGAAGGAATGGCGGTACCGACCAAGAAACATTTGTTCTACTTTCTCCTACTAACAATGGAACGCCAGAGTCATCTGGCGTCCCATATTATCCCATTTCGTCCCACGGATGCTTTTATTTTAGCACAATGTTGGGTTAAATTGCAAGTAGCAATTTTGACCGTATGTTCTGGGGTCAATAAGGACCTGGGTACATTCCTTAAAAAAATAGTTTCCAAATGCTCTCGATTATCAGTAAAGTGACATTTCCTGCCATAAACCTTCTCGGCTCTCCAAATTGGAGTGACTACGAACTTCTGGATAGCGGAAAAGGCCAGAAGCTGGAGCGTTTCGGTGAATATATTTTTATTCGCCCGGAAGTGCAGGCATTGTGGGATAAATACCTGCCATCCGCGCGCTGGGAGGCGGCGCACGCCATCTTCCAACCGAGCGGGGAGGAGAGCGGGGGGCATTGGGCGTTCAAGAAGAAAGTGGCTGAGAAATGGGAAATGGGGTATGCCCTGGACCTCACCCCCGGCCCCTTCGCGAAGCACCCCCGTGGGGCTCCTAAAAGGAGAGGGGGGTTGGGGTTTTATGCTATGACCACGCCGGGACGGCATTTGGGCGTTTTCCCTGAAGGCGCGGCGCATTGGGATTGGATCAGCGCGTTAATTCACCACAGAGTTCCCTTCGACGGCGCTCAGGGCAGGCACGGAGAGCGCGGAGAAGATAAAAAAGACTCTGCGAGCTCTGTGGGCTCTATGGTGAACGTTTTGAATCTATTTGGCTACACTGGCCTGGCGACTCTGGCGGCGGCGTGCGCCGGGGCCAGGGTCACGCACGTGGACGCCTCCAGGAAGGCGATCACTTGGGCACGCGAGAATCAGACTCTATCGGGGCTGGAAGGCAGGCCCATCCGCTGGATCGTGGAGGATGCCTTGAAATTCGTCCAGCGCGAGGCGCGGCGGGGGGTGAAATACGATGGGATATTGCTCGACCCGCCCAAATTCGGGCGCGGGCCGAAGGGGGAGGTGTGGGAGGTGTATAAGTCCCTTCCGCTGCTCTTGCAGGCCTGCCGGGCAGTGCTCAGTGACAAGCCGCTGTTCGCGGTCTTGACAGTCTATGCCGTCAAGGCTTCGGCGCTGCATCTTTACTACGCTTTGGATGAGATGATGAGAGGCTTTGGGGGAACGCTGGAATGCGGCGAGTTGGTCACGCAGGAGACAAGCGCCGGGAGGCTGCTTTCCAGCGCGGTGTTTGCGCGGTGGGAGAATCTTTATGACCGAAACCCCTGACGAAAAGCGCGCGCGCTGGCTGGACTTTCCCCTCAGCGGGATACGTTGGAATATCGAAACCCTGCTGATGATCATCATCCTCGTCCTGGCGGTCGTGACCCGTTTCTATGACCTGGGGGTGCGCACTGCCAGCCACGACGAGGTTAATAG
>JBDRTP010000202.1:0-11405 GCA_043823965.1 Chloroflexota bacterium | reverse complement strand
GTGGTTTTGATGCCTGCCTCTTTCAGCAGGCCGTTGATGAACAGGATGCACTCGCGTTCGTCCCCGGGCGGGTTGGTGGTGTCGAAGCGGATCAACTGCCGGAGCAGCTCCGCCGGTTTGTCGTAGATGGGGGATTGGGTCTTCTTGTTCATAGGTTCCTCTTTTTGTTTTTTGTGCCGAGTAGGCCTTCGGCAAGGATTTTCACCACGAAGGGCACAAAGTAACACGAAGGTTTTTTAGTTTTCCTTTGTGTATCTTCGTGTCCTCGTGCCCCCGTTCTTTGAGGGTCGTGGTAAATTCCTTTTAGTTCCGGCTTGTCCATGCTGGGTGGATGATAACCATCGCCAGCCGCCGGGCGTATTCCTCCAGTTGGCTGCACGTTGGCCGGGACGGCAGGCCTTCCATTTGCAGGATTTTGCCCACCATGCGGGGATGGCGGCGCAGGCGCAGCTCGAGGAAATCGGTGACGCGCGCCGGGTCGGTGACCGGCTCGGCCAGCCCGTCGAAGACGTGGTTCTTCACCCGCACTGTGACCTGCGGCTCGGCGCGGATGTTGCGGAACCAATCCGCCTGCGCGCCTCTCGCCGAGCCAACGTAATAAGCGCCGTCCACCTGCTCGAACTGGAGCGGCGTGGTGCGCGGCAGCCCCGACTTACGGCCGGTGGTCGTCAGCAGCAGGATGAGGCGGCCGAGCAGCGGCGCAAGCCTGCCTGTGTACAGCCGCAGGATAAGACGATTGGGCGGCATTTTATCCATTTGAAATTCCTTTGACGGACTCGATCAGCCTTTCCATCCGCTCCACGTGGGATCCCTTCCAATATACCTGGTCGCAAGCCGGGCAGATGTGAAATTCCTCGTAATGAAGTTTGGTTAATGGTTCCAGGCGGTGTAGTACGGCCTCTTTGCTGACCGGCTCGAGCGGAGCATTGCAGCGCAGGCAGCGATGGAAAGGGGCGATTTTATCGGCCAAGTCAAAGCGCCGCACGACCTCGGTCAACTGCTCTTGCGGCTCGAGCGAGCGCAGGCAGTAGCCGTACTGGACGACTTTGCGCATCAGCAGGCGGCGGTCACGCGAGAGCAGGATGCGGATATCTTCGGCCAGGATGCCGGCGATCCTGTCATCGTGATAATCGTTATTGTACAGGCAATCGAACCCTGACATGCGCAGATAGGCGGCCAGCCGGCCGAGGTGACTATCCAATAAAAAGCGCGGCTCGATCAAGCAGCCGGGCGCGGCGGGGCGGACCTCGATCCGGTCGCCGTTATGGGGGACGCTGTCCAAGCCCCGCGCCTGCCCATTGACCGTGACCTGTCCCACTTCCGTGTGCGGCACGCCGAGCGATTCGATCAAGTGCTTGAGGGATTGCCTGCCTTTGAAAGACAACGCGATCGTTATGTCTCTCTTATCGCGGGGGAGGAAGCAATGCAACTCCGGCTGGAGATCAAAATAGGCCGTGCTCATTGCGGCTGGTCACTTTGCCGTCGAAGTAGACGTTGGCTTTCTTGAGGATGGTCACGTTTTCGAATTTGTCGGTGGACATGGGATGTGCCTCCTATTGGAATTTTTATTGTATTGGCCACCCGCCAGCGGACTGGATCGCTCTCACTTTTTCTGGCGTTTCTGACGGCTTGCGGAATCTCCGCTTCCCGGCGCGCGGAACTTGATCAGCGGCAGCGGATTCCCCGGCGCGCCGAGGGGCAGATCTTGCTTATCCGCTGGGACGGCATCCAGGTCAATGATGCCCGCCACCGCAAACTGTGCGCCGATCTTCCAGCCGGGTTTGTTAAATCCCATCATTTTTTCCAGTTCTTTTTTATCCAATACGACTACCGGGCAGGACTGGCAGAACCAGCCGAAATCGCTGCCTATCACGAAGGAATCCTCCATGCGGTTGCCGCTGCGGGTGAGCACCATGTAGGACTGGCGACTTTTTTTCAACGCACCGCCGCATTGCGGACAGGGGCCGGGATTTCCAATGAAGGTTTTGTAAATTGCTTCACGCGGGGTTTTGTATTTTGTCATGGGATGTCTTCCTTACCTTCTGCTAAAAGTATTAAAATCTCTGCCCTTCTTGTTTCCAAAGAGGTCGTTTGAGTTTTTAGAGCCTTCAATGTTCTGTTGACCTCCGCCAACTCTTTTTTCAACTTTTTCTTTTTCAAGTAGTCGTCCCCATATTTCTCATTGACCAACGCTTCCACTTCCCGCCGGATCAATCTCAAGAATGGATTTCCATAGAGGCTGGCCTCCCGATATTGCAATTTGCCAGAACGTATGGCTTCGACAATTTCCTGGAACGTCAGCCCGAATTCTTTTTGAGCGTATCTGGTCGCTTTCTATGTTCGCCATTGATTTTCCCATTCTGCATGAATGAGCAGTCTGCGCGCGGCATGTTCGTATGTGCCGAGCCAGTTGATGGGCATTCCGCTCAAGGCTTGATGGCGTTCCGCCAGAAGCCGCAAATTTTCTTCGGCATCGTCCGTGACAGGCAGTTCCAGTTCGCCTGAGAAATGATCAGGCAGGAATGGTTTTTGGCCGAGGAGCGCATCCAGGCGCAGGCGGTATTTTCGCTGTAACCAAACCGCCGCGCTGTAATAACATCGAAGCGTCAGCCGCGCAGGCGCGCTGAGACCCCGCGCGGCGGCGCGGACGTGCGCGGCGAATTCGGGATATTCGAGAAAGAGTGGGATGAGCGACAAGCGTAAACGCGCTTCGTTACTTTCTGCCAGCGCTGCGATCAGGCGGGTGGGTTCTTTGTGCAGGCTCTCTTCCGCGTTTGTTCCATCCATGACGAATCTGACGCCTAGAGCATATAAGGCGTTTGCCAGTTGTTCGCCTGTGGTAGTGGATGGGTTTCTCATGCGATTAATCCATTGTGGTAATTATATCCCTACTTCAATGGCCATCCGCCAGCGGATTCGATTGCCGCGTCCACTTCCTGCATCAAGCAGATCGTCTCGCGCAGGGACACGACGCCCCCACCCGTCCTCCCCCAAATCCGACACCAGAATTTTGGTTGGCATTTGAATTTTTCTTGTCGGATTTGGGGGAGGTGCCGAAGGCGGAGGGGGCTGGTCTACCTCATCGGCCCTCCACCGTGGACATCAATCGCCTCATCCACTTGTTTCATCAATTCGATTGTCTCTCCCAGTGCATAGACGATCTTCTGGTAATGGACGATATCCTCCTTGGATAGTTGCCTCCCGCGGCGGTCTTTCAGCCATTTCTGGCAGACTTGATACCCGCCGATGTGGAATTTCCACACGTCTTCGGGAACGCCTTCAAAGCCTTGCGTCGCGTTGACAAGAACGGTTCCCAGACCTGACAGGTCTCCGCGAGAGTCTGACGGGTTCGCGTCTTTGTCCACGCGAGCATCCTGGTTAGTCGTGCCGCGTGTGAGACCTGTCAGGTCTTTGACAGTATCGGCGGCCATTTTACACCAGACGAGCAGGATGAGAACGAGGAGGATGGGGAGCAGGGCGAGTAGGACGGAAAGTAAATTCATCAGTTTCTCCTGGCGGATTGTCTGTATAAGTTTACGCGAGTGTTTGCTGCAAAGCAATGGTCGCATGTAAGGCTTTTTAATGACGAACCTCCCTACCAATCCGCAGGGAGGTCAGGCTGGTAGTTTTTCTTGGATTTTAATCAGTATCGTTTCCAAACCGGTTTGGGCCAGTCCCTTTCACAAAAAAGAGTTCGATCCAGTTCCAAAGGTAGATAAATTGACCCACCAGGGGCAGCAGCCACAAAAGGATGTTCCAGCCGGAGCGGCCCAGGTCGTGGAATCGTTTGACGATCAGCATCAGGATGACCCAGTAAAGGAATAACATCCCAACGAGAAGGATGATCATCCCGATGGACAGGAGCGTATCGGCTGTGCTGGATAGCCTCGATGTGTCCAGCGAATTGGTGATGCTGACGAAGATGACCAGGCAGAGGCCGAGCAAGCCCCAGACCGGTAATATGCCCTTGAGGAAGAAGGTCAGCCTGCCGATGCGGCCTTTGGGGGAGATATAGAGTTGCCAGAAAGGCATACGGGTCTTGTTCCCTGGCGGGGCGGCGACTGCGGCGATGGGCGCGGCGGGTGTGACGGGTGCGGGTACAGCGGCAGGCAGAGGAGAGGGCACGGGCGGGGCGCCGACCGGTGCGGCAGACGGGGCCGGTGCGCCCACCAGCGTGCTGGCAATGTGCCGGTCAATGACTTCGCCTCCGCAGCGGGAGCATTTGTCGTTTTCATCCAGTGCAACCTCGGCGTGGCAGTTGGTGCAGTAGCCTTTGACAGATATTTCGAACCTGGCCCCGCAGAACCCGCACAGCCGGGCCTCGGCTTTTATCGTCTCGGCGCAGAGCGGACATTTCTTGGTTTCAACCGCAGCCTTATCGGTCTCGGCCTGCGCGTTAAGCGCGGACCCGGCTACGGCTGTGGCCGCCTCGGGCGTTGTCTGCGCCACCGGTTTGATGGGCGGAGTCCCGGCGGCGGTCAGTTTGCTGTACAGGCGCGGATCGAGCAGTTCGTTGCCGCCGCAATCTGGGCAGTTGCCTTTCTTGTCTGTGTGGATCAGTTTATGGCATTTGGTGCAGTAGGCCCTGGTATAGACCTCAAACTTCGCTCCGCAGGCAGCGCAGACCTCAGCCGCCGCCTTGATCTTCATTCCGCAGGTCAGGCATTCTTTGTTTTTACCGGTAACAAGGATTGGCTCGGCGGGAGGCGGTGGGGGCATTTCAGGTTTGGAGGGCATCGAAGGGACGGAAGGCAGCTTTGATTTAGAGGCATTTTTTTCTGTTTTTTTGGCTGCCGATGGAGTGTAGGAGAAGCTCCTTCGGTGAGGCCACTGATCACTGCGGGCGAACTCTACTTTGCTGAAACAGACCGGACATCTGATTTCGACGAAACCCAGCGTAGATGATGAAATACCGCAGCATTTTCCGCAATACACTTTCTGGCAGACCGGGCACCAGCGGGCTACCTGTTGGCCAACGTCCACCGTGAAAACAGGCACCTGGTTTGCCTGAAGTTGCTGGCCGATGGCGCGGCACGATGCTCCGCACCGTTCACAAAAGCCGTCTCTTTCGTTCATGGAAGCGTCTCCTTGGTATCCTCAGTTGTTGATGGGTAAGAACGGGCAGCGAAGCTCCCAATTTCAGACGATTACTTCAATTGGAATAGTTCGGTTTTTAAGATGTCATCAATGCACGGGGTTCCACTGGTTGTTTGGCAAATGCGGCCGGTCACGCGAATGCGGAAACCGATGACGGCATACGTGCCATCATCCAGCCCTACTTGGATATCTGCTTTGGTGAAGGGATCAGGTAATGGTTTCATTTGATTGGGTCCGTCTCCGACCATAACGAAGATGGTGATTTTCTGGGTTGTGTTGGCAGGGTTCTCGAGCAGCAGACCGCAGGTGTGATTGCAATAGGTGCTGCTCATCATGGAAAGCCGCCCGACCAAAATGACCAGACTTCTCACGGGATAGTTGCCGATGGTATCGAAATTGATCTCCACCGGCATGGGGGTCGGCGTGCGGGTTGGAGTCTTGGTCGGCGTGCGCGTGAGGGTGGCAGTAGGGAGGGAAAGCGTAAAACTCCTGAAGAGACCGGTTTCGATGAGCAGATACCCACCGGCTAAAAGCAGCAAGATGCCGAGAATCCAGACCCAAGCGGAACTTTTCTTTGCCGGTCGCGCATAACTGGGCGGCGGTGAATACGGCATGGCAGGAGGAGACGGTGCAGGCCGAGGCGTCGAAGGGACGATCTGGCCTGCTTCTCCGAACTGTGTGCTGCAATACGGGCAGGTTTTTGCTTCTGCAGGGATCTGCTCCGCGCACATGGGGCATTTTTTGGTTTGTGCTGTCATATCAGGCCTCTTGTACAGATTCTGAAAATCATTCTCATGGTAAAAGATTGTTCAGATCCCAGAACTGGACATTATCAACATCCACCGCGGCGACGTCGTTCGGCGTCCAAACTCCAATATCAACCCAATTCCCGTGGTAGGAGTCGTCTTTTGTGTAGCCAACAAGGCGGTCATCAATATAGAAAGCAAATTCGTCGCCCCTGGCAATGATGGTGATACGTGTGGTGTGGTAGGCGCTCACCCCATTCGACCCTCCCTCAAGAATCGTGTAATAGTCCCCGCCGGGCGGGAGGCCTCCCATCCCCCACCAATCGTCGGAGAGAACCACGCAAAAATTATAACCGCCGGCATTGCTGGAACGAAAGTTCGAACACACAGCACTGTCAGAGCCGATCGTAACGGGTGTAAATTCATATTTGAGAACGAAATCGGTCGCGATGAGCGAACCGCCCCCGGCGGACCAGTTTGTGCCGGTGGTATTCAAGTGCATGACACCGTCGCCAAATGTTACGCCTGCGGTGATATCACTCCAGCGCACGAATCTGCCGCTCATAACGGAGAAGTCATCTTCAAAGTTGGGCTGGCGGCCGCGGACATCGTTCAAGATCGGCTGGGCGAAACCCTGCTCCCAGGAGGCCTGGACGGTGGCGGTGGCATTCTCGTTGCGCCTCTGCTGGGTGGCGGTATAATCGGGCGTGGCGGTGGGCCGGTGTGTGCGCGTCGGTGTGGGCATGGACGTGGGTGTGGCTGGCGAGATCAGGCTGGCAAAATCCATACTGCCCCCTATCGCCAAGATGACTGCGGCGACCACGATGAGGCAAATACCAATTGCGCTGGCGATCGCCACAATCCAACGATTTTTTCCATGGGACGGTGCGGACCGCGCTGTTGTTGGCGGTGGAGCGGGACGCGGCGGGGCTTTCAGAAAGGTGCTCTCAAAGTGAACGTCGGCCGCTTCGTTCCCGCAGCGTGTACAGTTACCCTTTTCCACATCCACCACATCGTGACAGTTCAGGCAGTAGCCTCTTGCCTTGACCTCGAACTCGGCGTGGCAGAAGCGACAGATACGAGCCTCGAGTTTGATCGCCTGTCCGCAGGAGGGGCAGGTCTTGGTTTCGCCGGTGGTGGCAGGGGTTTCTGCCATTGTTGGTACAGCAACCATCGTGGCCGGTGTGGGCGCTTCTGCGATGGCAGGCGCGGGAACTGCTTTAACCTTTTCTTCCTCCCCGACTGCCGATGGCGGAAGTTCGCCCTTCGCTACTGCCCGCCAGCGCTCTCCGCGGAAATACAGGTGCATGATCAGCGAGACGATGATGAATATACCCGTTATGACAAAGAACAGGATTACATTGGCCTGGCTGATGGCCTCGGCCAGTTCGCCGCGCGGGTTGATGAGCGTGTGGTAGAACACGAAGGTAACGAGGACGAGCAGGCCGATCCACAGCCAGCGGCTCCTGCGTTTCAGCGACTGGCCGAAACTGCCCGGAAAGCCGAGCATCTGGACGAACAGGTTTTCGAGGGCGACGGCGAAGATGACCAGCAGGAAGGCTTCCACGCCGCCCAGCAGGGTGGAGACGATTTCCGGGAGGCTCAACTTGAGCAGCAGGCCGGTGACGGCGGTTGGCAGCCAGACGGCCAGACCGATGACGGTGAAGGTGAGAAGGCTGATCTTCAGCAGGGTGTTGCGCTTGGGTTCGTCGAATTGCTTCTCGTCCGTTTCCAGGGCTTCGGGCGTCCCGAACATCAGGCCGGGGACGAGCGAAAGGATCCGGGTGGTGGCCATTGAGATCGCGGCGAGCAGCATATTGGTCGGGCGGATTTTGAGTTCGGCAGGCAGGCCCCAGCGTCGGATGCGGCGCCATTGCACGATGTCGTCCGCAACTCCAACCACGCCGTAGGCAATCGTCATGGAGAGGAAGAGGATCAGCCCTTTCAGGCTGAACGGATTCCAGGTTTTATCGAGCAGGGAGAAGACCAGGCCGTAGAAGAGCATCACGCCAACGACTTTCAGGATATCGCCGAAGCGTGTTTTACCCAGGCATTGCCCGAAGAATCCGGCTAGCCGTTCCTGCAGGCGACTGAACCAGTTCACTGGGCGGAACCTGCGCTTCAGGGTCTCTTCGTTTTCGGCCAGGGTGCGGGTGAAGAACTCGGCCGCCACGGCAAACGGGAGCATCATCAGGGCGGCCAGGAACAGGTTGGTGCCGATCACGGCCGGTTCGGTGGAGACATCTAGCGGGGAGGGGATGTAAGTGGTGATCTCAGGGACAAGCGGCCCGCCTTCACGGAAGCCACCTGCCTCAGCGACGTACAACCTGACCGTGACGGCTTCGCCAGATATCACGGGCTGAGGAGTATTTTGGTCTGCACCATCCCCGTTGCCAAGCTGGCCGTACGCGTTTTGCCCCCAGCATTTCATGCCTCCGCCAGTGGTCAGCGCGCAGGTATGATAGTTCCCGGCGGTTATGGCTATGACGCCCCCGGACAGACCGCTTACACTCACCGGGGTTTCTTGCAAGTTTGATGAGCCGTCGCCTAGTTCACCGTAGATGTTATAGCCCCAGCATTGAATGCTCCCACCCTCGATCAGCGCGCAAGTATGGGATGAACCAGCCGCGATGGCTATGGTGCGGCCCGCTAATCCAGCCACGTCGACCGGGACCGGGCTTTCTTCGTGAGTTCCGTTGCCCAACGGCCCTTCGCCCCAGCATTTTATCCCTCCGTCTGCCATGAGCGCGCAGGCATGAGAATCCCCGACCGTGATGGCAGTCACTCCAGCGGTTAACCCGCTTACGTCAACAGGCCGGTTACTTTGTTCGGATGTACCATTGCCCAATTGCCCATTGTAATTCGCCCCCCAGCATTTCACAGCGCCGCCATTGGTGAGCACGCAGGTATTCCGACCTGCCGCGGCAACAGCCACTACGCCGTTTGTTAGCCCCGGCACGTCGACTGGCGTCTCGCGGTCGTCGTTTGTGCCGTCGCCAAGTTGACCAAAGAGGTTATCACCCCAGCACTTTAAACCGCCATTTTCGGTGATTGCACAGGCATATTCTTCTCCTGCTGCGATGGCTTTCACTCCACTCTCGAGGCTGGTGACAACAACCGGCCCACCAAATTGAGTAACGGATTCGTTCCCCAGCTGCCCACTATAGTTCGCGCCCCAACACCACACAGTTCCCGCCTCGGTTAAGGCACAAATGTGCATGCTCCCAACAGCCACTGTCTGCACCCCTTGCGGCAGGCCGCGCACTTCTATGGGCAGGTCGCGGTCCACGTTCGTTCCATCGGCCAGTTGCTGTGAAAAATTGTCACCCCAGCACAGGACGCGCCCGTCGCTTTGGACTGCGCAAGTCCCACCGTGCCCGGCGGCAATGTTCTCCACACCTCTTGACAGCCCGACTGGATCAATAGGAGTGAGTTGATTCGTTTCGATTCCCAGACCCAAATGGTCGAAACTGTTTTCGCCCCAGCACATAGGGCCAGCATCGGTGACAGCGCAGGAATAGTCAGTTCCAGCAGAGATGGCTGTTACACCACTCGTCAAGCCTGCCACATCCACTGGGGAGAGCCTATCCTCATTCGTGCCATCGCCGAGCTGGCCGGAGCGATTATCTCCCCAGCATTTCATTCCACCAGCAGATGTGAGAGCGCAGGTATGTGCATCACCAAAGGCCAGCGCAGTCACACTGCTTGACAGGCCGATCACGTTTACCGGAGCATCACGATCGGTTGTGGTGCCATCGCCGAGCTGACCTTCGTCATTGTCTCCCCAGCATTTCACACCACCGTTTTCCATCAAAACACAGGTATGGTTTTTCTGAGCCGCGATCGCGCTTACTCCGCTGCTCAGGCCTATCACTTCCACCGGTGCTGCACTTTCTTCGTGTGTTCCATTGCCCAACTGCCGGTAAGTGTTGTTTCCCCAACATCGAACACTACCGCCCTTGGTAAGGATGCAGGTGTGTCCCCACCCGGCGGCTACGCCCACTGCGTCGCTCACGCCACTTACATTGACAGGAGTGTAGCGGTCTTCCTCCGTGCCATCGCCAAGTTGACCATAAGTGTTCTGGCCCCAGCACTTTACCCCCCCACCGCGCAACACTGCACAGACGTGGCCGAAGCCTGCGTCAATCGCCACAACACCGCTGGTCAGTCCCTTTACGTCTACAGCGGCATTTCTATGCTCCGTTGTACCATCGCCTAAATTACCCGAATTATTCGTCCCCCAGCATTTTACTCCGCCACTATCCGTCAATGCGCAGTGGAATGCAAAACCACTCGTCAGTGCTACTGCATTGCTTAATTCTTCCCCCTCCTGGATCAATGTTGTGCTTCCCCAGCACGTCACTTTTCCATTCGCTGTGATCCCACAAGTGTCGAAATCAGCAGACGAAATAATCGTGATACTCTCCAACAGGTCGGTTTGCGCGTATGGCGCGGCCAGCCTCCTTGTCTCCGTCCTCGCCGCGACAGAGGATGCAAAAACAAATATCAGCATCCCGACGATAATCAGGCTAATCCATTTGTGGAAATGCAATGACGGTCTCATGATTCCCTCCGAGTGCAAGCCGACGGCCCTCTCCCGTATGTATTGTGTTTTCAGGTTAATTGTCGCGCAGATTCGCCAAAAGTCAATGATGAAAAACTCCCCGACTGCATGCAAGCGGGGAGTTAGATGCCGGCCAATGGATTCTCATTTTGCCGTATCTGCGAGTTTGGTCTGGATGACGTATGGACTTGGCAGGGAGGAATAGATCGCTGTCACCGCGCCAGCCAGGATCAATCCCGCGCCGATGACAGTGAAAGTGGCATGCCATACATCGGCATAATTGACTCCGCCTATGGTGTGGGTGGGGGCCATCAGGAACTGGATGGTCAACGCCAGCAGGCCGGTGGCGGCCAGGGCGATGGCGGCGGCGTTCTTGCCGGTCTTCTTATCGCCTGCCGGTTTCTCGAAATCCACGCCCTGCAAGAAGCCGGGGATGCGGAAGAGCAGGAAGACGACCAGCGTCAGAACGGTGGTGTAGACGACCGCGTCCACCGGCATGGACGAGCCGCGCAGGGCGCGCGAGACGGCCATGTGGATGCCGCCAACGACGAGACCCAGAATCATTGCGATCAGAGAATAGCGATAGGCATTCTTTTTGCCCTGGACGAGAAGGACGATGGCCCGAACGCCCATCACGCCAATGGCAAGGGTGACGAGGATGGGGAGCAGGGCGAGAAAGCCGGCGAGAAGGTTCATTGGCGATCCTTAAGAGAGGGATGCGGGAGTGAAATAAGTTTAATACAAGTGGTGGAAAGATGCAACTGCCATCTAACGCGAACGCCTAAACAAAAGGTATATTTTATGGTATAATGACAACGGTTGCATCGGCCGAGCGAGGTGAACCACGGCCAAAAGGAGGTGATAAGCAAGGATAATGAAGTGTTGATCGTCGGGGATGGCTGGTAAGCGCTTTGATAACGGCTTGCTCGGACTTCCCAAAAGGTGCTACTTACCCTAAAAGATCAAAAGATAAGGAGACAAAAAAATGATTCTAGGTG
>JBDRTP010000201.1:0-8750 GCA_043823965.1 Chloroflexota bacterium | reverse complement strand
GCGGTTGGGTTGCGGCTTTCGTCTTTTAGCCAGAGATGGCGCAGGCCAAGTTTCTCGGCCAGGCGCGGCAGGGCAAAGACCGGCGTCCAGCCCGCGGCGCGCAGCGGAGTCGCCTCGCCGCCGGGGTCAGAGACGGGCAGCCGCGGCAGGTCCCGCCAGAGCGATTCGTCCGAGCGGGAGAGGATATCCTCGGGTTGATATTTCTGGCGCAGGGCCTCATAATCCAGCACCACGTCCAGGTTGCCGCCGTCTTTCGGGCAGGTGTAGGTCACCTGGCCGGGGAGGTATTCGGTATTGCACAGAGAGCAGCGATAGCCAATGAATTTATCCATCTCAAAAGACTCCACACCCTTTATTTTATCACCCTCCTCTTCCTCTAATTCGTTTATTCGAGCGCCTTCGCGATCTGCTCCTGATCCACCGGCAGACGGTCAACACGAATACCTACCGCGAGGAAACATCTTGCTCCTGGTTGCGCAACCATTACGTTAGCAGTTTTCTTCTGTTGATTACGATAGCAAGAATATTCCAACAACAGACGGCAATAAAACCAGCAATGCCAGCAAGGGATGCCCACGCCGCGTCGTGTTGCGACTGTCCCAACTAAAGAGATAGACAGCCAGTCCAAACGCCAAAACGCCGCTGATGAATAAGATGATGACAGAACCCCAGGGAAAAAAATCGGCCACTTTTCCCATCGCTAATCCATTGAAGGCGTTCATCGCCTGAGTGGCAGGCAGAAGTTGGGCGATCTTTCCGGCAACGTCAGGTAACATGCTGTATGGAAGCATCAGGCCGCCCAACAGCATGGATGGGACAAAAACAAGCTGTGACCATAGCACCGTTATGCGTGAACTGGGGGAGACCACTCCGATCAGGACGCTTAACCCCGCGCAAGCAAACGCCATCGCGACAAAGATCAAGGCATAATTGAGCCAGTTTACTGGCAAGGGAGCGTCAAAGAGCAAAGGCGCAGTGACTGTGATTATCACTGCCAGGATCACCAGATGCAGAATAGTCGTCAGGGCCGGAATGATCAGGATCGAGATGGATGGAATGCCGTTGATCTTATAACTGCGAAAAACGCCGTTCTCACGTGCGTTGACCAGCGGATCAGGTATCCCCAGCAACGTTGCCGACAAGATGCCAAATACAACCATCGCCGAGATGATGTCTTCCCGGAAAAGCGGGTTGATCTCGGCCATGACAAATCCCATCATCAGGTAAAAACCCAGAGGGAATAAATAGTTCATCAATAGCAACTGTTTGTTGCGGATGCCCGTTCGAAATTCAAAAGTGAAGTGGTGGATAAAAGCATTCATTGGGCAATTCCAGCGTTGGTAATTTCAAGGAAACGATCTTCCAGGGATGGCCGCTCCACGCGCAAGTCGATCAGCGTATCCCCCTGGGCAGCGATATGGGCAATAATGGCTGACACCGTAGGGCCAATATCGGAGCTGAAGTAGATGCTGTACTCATCTTTTGACCTGGACTGGGTCACAGATGGGAAGGTGATACCCGAGGCAGATAAACTGGATGTTTGTGTCCGCACGGAAATCTTGGTCAGGCCCGCGCCGGTAGCCGTTATCTCCATTGGAGTGCCGATATTGACGATTCTACCTTGCAGCAAGATAGCCACCCGATCTGACATCTGTTCCGCTTCGGCCATGTCGTGGGTCGCAAGGATGATGGTGGCGCCTCCGGCTTGCAGTTCCCGCATCATGCCATGCAACTCGACGCGGGTCGCCACATCCAGACCGGCGGTGGGTTCGTCCAGAAAGAGCACCTGGGGGTTGTGCGCAACCGCCAAAGCCAACACCAGCCGACGTTGCTGTCCGGCAGAGAGTTCGTAGAACTGGGTATTCCGTTTCTCAGCCAGGCCCAGTCGTTCCAGCAGGTCGAAGCGGGGCGCCACGTTATGATAGGCGCAGAAGAATTTCATGGCTTCGTCTGGCGTGATGCTTTCCGGTAATCCCGCCGATTGTAGTTGTACGCCGATCAAGTTTCGTAGTTTACGGGACTCGCTGACCGGGTCCAAGCCTGCCACCCGCAACGAGCCGCCGTTCGGAGCGCGCAGGCCCTCCAGGCATTCCAATGTGCTGGTCTTTCCAGCGCCATTGGGGCCGAGTAAGCCAAATATTTCACCTTGCTTTACATCGAAACTGATACCGTCCACAGCAACGTAATTGCCGTAGGTTTTGCGGAAGTCTTTTACTTCGATTACTGAGTCTTTCATGAGTTATTTCATCCTCACTTCGGTCTTCTCTAGCCGTGGGGCGATTCTATTTGCGGAAGCAGCCCAACTCGGTTTTCATGTTCAAGCGGTAATTCGCAAGTCTTTACCGCTCTTCGCGGGCGTAGGCCGTCATCAACGCGGCCGGCGCGCCGATGCGCCGCTTCGCCGCCTGGCCAGAGCTCACCCACAGCACCAGAATGGTGAGCAGGAATGGCAGCATGTTGAGCAGATTTGGCGAGATGCCCAGCGGCTGGAGACGGAATTGCAGCACGCGCACGCCGCCGAACAGATAGGCGCCAAGCAGGGCGCGGCGCGGATCCCAGATGGCGAAGATGGTCAGGGCGATGACGATCCAGCCCGCGCCGGCGGTCATGCCTTCGATCCAGGCTGGGGCGTAGGATATCGAAAGGTACGCGCCGCCCACACCGGCCAACATGCCGCCAAACACAACGGCCATGTAACGCACGAGGACTACGTTGACGCCCAGGCTATCGGCTGCGGATGGGTTTTCGCCGACCGAGCGCAACGTCACGCCCAGGCGGGTTTTGTAAAGCACGAACCATAATATCGGCACCAGCAGGACGCCCAGATAGACCAGCACATCGAAACGGAAAAGCAGTTCACCGAGGAGCGGCAAATCGCTCAAACCGGGGATATTAATGGGCTGCAAGCGGACGGCAAGCGGCTGGCCGACAAATTTTTTACCCATCATGCTGCTGACGCCCAGCCCCAGCATGGTCAGCGCCAGGCCAGAGACCACCTGGTTGACGCGCAGGCTGACGCTGGTAAAGGCGTGAAGCAGGGCCAGCAGGCCGCCGACCAGCGCCGCCGCCAGAATGCCCAGCCAGACGTTGCCGGTGGTTTGCGCGACGGCAAAGCCGGACACAGCGCCCATGATCATCATGCCTTCCACGCCCAGGTTGAGCACGCCGGAACGTTCGGCATAGACTTCACCCAGCGTGCCGTAGAGCAGCGGCGTTCCCGCCGGGATGGCGGCGCGCAAAACCGAAAGGATAAATTCCAACATATTTTAAATTTTCTCCGCGCTCACTGCGTTCTCTGCGGTTATGCTATGAAACTCCAGTCGAATCCGATAACGGGTGAACAGTTCACCTGCGATGACGAAGAGCAGGATGACGCCGTTGAAGACCTGGACGGTCGCCGCCGGCAGGTTGAGGGCAATCTGGATGGCGTCGCCGCCCACCAGCAGTCCGCCGAGCAGGAAGGCGGTCAGGATGGCCGCCAGTGGATTAAGGCGCGCCAGCCAGGCGACGATAATCGCAGTAAAGCCGTAACCTGGCGAAATGCCCTCCGGCGGACGCAAGCGGAAATGAATACCGGCCACCTCCCCCACTCCGGCCAGGCCGGCCAGACCGCCACTGATCAACATGACCAGCAGGGCGATTTTCTGGTAATTCATACCGGCATAGCGCGCCGCATCCGGGTTCTCGCCTGTGACGCGGATTTCGTAACCCAATTTGGTGCGCGCAACCAGCAGGTAGATCAGCACCGCCAGCAGGAGGGCCAGGATCAGGGTCGGGTAGTGAATGCGCGAATCAATAAGACGCGGCAACTGCGCGGCCGCAGAAAATTCATTTGTAATCGGAAATCCGCGCGTATCCGTGCCTCGCCAGGGGCCGTAAACCAGATATTTGACGGCATCGCTGGCGACATACACCAGCATCAGGCTGGTCAGCACCTCGTCCACGCGGAAGCGCGCTTTGAGAATGGCAGGAATAGCAGCCCACAGCGCGCCGCCCAGAAAGCCGCCGAGGAACATGATCGGCAGCAGGATGTAGGCCGGCCACTCTGGAAATTTGAGCGCCAAACCGGAGGCGACAATCGCACCCATGAACAACTGCCCTTCCGCGCCAATGTTGTACATGCGCCCTTTGAAGGCCAGCGTCAGCCCAACCCCCGCCAGCATGAGCGGGATGGATTTGGTCACCGTTTCTTGAAGGCCGTAAACGCTGCCGAACCCGCCGCGAAAGATGCGGTGAAAAGCAATCAGGGGATTTACGCCAAGCGCATAGAAGATGACGGCAATGGTCAGCATGGCAAGCAGCAGCGAGATGACCAGCGCCGCCACCTGCAGCCACTGCGGAGAGGACAGGCGTCGTTCGAAGCGGAGGCGCGGGATTTTCATGCGGGTTCTCCTGCCAAGCAGGCGTTGCCCTGAGTTCATCGAAGGGTGCTGCGCACGGGCAGGTGCAGGGCGCCGGCCATCATCAGGCTGATCTGTTCCAGATTGGCCTCTTTGACCGGGAACAGGCCCATGATTTGCCCTTCAAAGATAACAGCCACGCGGTCGCTGAGGGAAAGGGTTTCCTCCAGATCTTCCGAAATGAGCAGCACGGCCGTGCCGCGCTCACGCTCGGCCAGCAGCAACTGCCAGATGGTCTCGGTGGCGCCCACGTCCAGGCCGCTGGTGGGATGCGCGGCGATGAGCAGCGCGGGCCGGCAGGCGATCTCACGCGCCAGTAAAGCCCGTTGAATATTCCCGCCGGAAAGCATTTTAATCGGCGTGCGCCGGTCTGGGGTCATGATGGCATATTCTTTGATAAGGCCGTCGGCATACGCGGCAATGGCCGCGCGGTCAAGGAACAGCCCGCGCCCGATGGGAGGCTGGAGGTAATTTTTCAGGATCAGGTTATCGGCAATGCTCATGCCGGGAATGAGCGCCGTCCAGCGTTCGCCGGGGATGCAGCAGACACCGCGCTCGATGCGGGCGCGCGGCGGGGCGTGGGTAATATCCTGGCCGTTGACGGCAATGCGCCCGCCGGTCACGTCCCGCAATCCGGTGATGGCCTCAACCAATTCGCGCTGGCCGTTGCCGGCCACGCCGGCAATGCCGAGAATTTCTCCGGCGCGAACGTCCAATGAAAGATCAACAACGGCCGGCATGCCCTTGTCGTTCAGGGCGCACAGTTTATCAACATTGAGGACCGCCGCCCCCGCTTCCACTTGTTTTTTTTCCAGCTGGAAAAGAACGGCGCGCCCGACCATCAATTGGGCCAGTTCGCTTTCGCTGGTCATTGATGTTTCCAGCGTGGCGATGACTTTGCCTTGGCGCAGCACGGTCACGCGGTCGCTGGCCTCTATGACTTCTTCCAGTTTGTGTGTGATAAAGACAACCGTGTGTCCCTCGGCGGTCATCCGCCGCAGGGTGTGCAGCAGGTCTTTGGTTTCGCCGGGCGTGAGCATGGAGGTCGGCTCATCCAGGATAAGAATTTCCGCGCCGCGATAGAGCGCCTTGAGAATTTCGACGCGCTGCTGTTCGCCAGCCGAGAGTTGCCAGATGCGTGCATCGGGATCCACTTTCATTCCGTATTTTTCTGTCAGTTCTAGAATGCGTTTGCGCGCCGCTCGTTCGGGAAAGAAAAAATCCCCCTTCAAACCCAGGATGACGTTTTCGATCACGCTGTGGGTTTGCACCAGCCGGAACTGCTGGTGAATCATACCGATCCCCAACCGGATGGCATCCTGAGGCGAATGAATGGCGGCACGCTGGCCGTTGACCCAAATTTCACCTTCATCCGGGTGATAGATACCGTACAAAACATTCATCAGGGTGGTTTTACCCGCCCCGTTTTCGCCGAGCAAGGCATGAATCTCCCCCTTGCGGACTTCCAGATTAGCCCCGTCATTTGCAACCACGCCGGGGAATCGTTTGACGATCCCGCGCATGATAATGACTGACTGGTCATCTGGCATATTCAACCTCTCTGTGAATTATGGTAGCCTACTGGCTACCATTAATGAAATCGGGCGGGGGGCACACTGCCTGCCTGTGCGTGTCCGCACGCAGACAGGCGCCCCCCGCCCATTCGAACATGGAATCAGGTTTAAGGTTTGGCGCTGCCAATCAAGCCTTCGACGAACCAGTCAATGGTGCTCAGTTCGAAGTAGGAGAGACGCTGCCCAGCCTGCACCTTCAGGGCGCCGCCCTGATCGTTGATCGGGCCGCTGAAAGGATCGAACAGCACGGCCGGGTCCTTCATCTGCTCGATGCGCTTGAAGACCAGGTCATAGACGCTGATCTCACCCAGCAGCGGGTCGGTGACCTTGACCGCCTTGAGCGCATCCACGAACTTGGGGCTGATCGGCTCGCCGAACTGGCCGCCCAGTTCCACGCTGCTCGGCGCGCCCAACTGCCAGCCGCCGCTCAACAGGCCCCAGTAGTCCACATTCTCGAGATTCTTGGTGGTGTAAATGCCCAGGTAAATCTTGGTGAGAATGTCCTCGTAGATCAAGCCCCAGTTGACCAGCTGGCCGCTGATCATTGAGTTCGGACCGAACTGTGCCATCGGGCTGTAGTGGCCGAAGGTGTAAACCGGCTGGCCCTTGGCGGTGTATTCCTCGCCCACCTGGACCACGGTCGCCGTATCTTCGGTGAAGGCCAGCACGTCCACGCCGGTGGCGATCAGGGCTTCAGCCGCTTCGCGGGCCTTGGCCGGATCGTACCAGGCGAAGATCCAGCGCACCTCGACGGTGGCGTTGGGATTGGCCTCGCGCACGCCCAGCGTAAAGGCGTCAATATGGCGCACAAGTTCGGGAATGGGGACGGCGGCTACGTAGCCGATCTTGCCGCTCTTGGTCAACGCGCCGGCCATCAGGCCGTTCAGATAGTACAGTTGATAGAAATCGGCCATCAGGGTGCCCATGTTGGGGGCGCGCTTGTAGCCGGAAACGTGGAAGAAGTAGTTATCCGGGTACCTCTGGGCTGCGGCCAGCGTGGCATCCATGAAGCCGAAGGAGGTGGTGAAGACCACATTGCATTTTTCTTCCACGACGAAACGGTCAATGAAGCGGTCAGAGTCCGCTTCGGGCACCGACTCGGCGTAGGCGGTTTCCAGCCATTCATACTTGTCGTCCACGTAGCGGCGGCCGACATCATGGGCATTGGTCCAGCCGATGTCGCCAATCGGGCCGACGTAGATGTAGCAGGCCTTGAGTTTGGCCTCTTCCGCCGCGGGCGGAGCGACGGGGGGTTCGCTGCCAGCCGGCGGTTCAGCCGGCGGTTGTGTGACAGGGGGCTTCGGGGCGCAGGCCGTCACCAGCAGGATGGCAGCCAAAGCCAGCAAGACAAGACGAAAAATTATGTGACGCATGAGATTCTCCTCCTAAAAGAGAAATGGGTGAAAGGGTTGAATTGTCAAAACACGAAACACATCCGCGAACTTATCTACGCATCAC
Source organism: Chloroflexota bacterium (assembly GCA_043823965.1). Classification (GTDB taxonomy): domain Bacteria; phylum Chloroflexota; class Anaerolineae; order Anaerolineales; family Villigracilaceae; genus CG2-30-58-95. Next base: position 1,318 of record JBDRTP010000201.1, on the reverse strand, counting down.
CTCCTTTTCTAAATCTAATGCACTTGCCTAAAGATTTTAACACAACTCTTTCGTCCTGTTGTGTGGCAAAGATAATCAAAATGTCACTTTGCCGTCAGGATAGAAAACGGCCTTGCAAAGGGCCGAAGCCCCTCACAAGGCTGATTCTTACGGTACGATCCAGGTGCCGGTTTCACCGCGCAGGGCGCGCCCGATGTTCTCGGGATTGGTGATGAGAGCCTGCCTGCCCCCGTTCTCTGGGGGCCTGCCGCCGTTCTCCATGAACCAGATGACGGCCTGGATCTTGGGCGCCATCGAACCTTTGGCAAAGTGCGTGCCTTCGGCCAGATATTGTTTGGCCTCGGCCAGGGTCATGCGGTCAACCCATTTCTGGTCAGGCTTGCCGAAGTTGAGCGCAACTTTCTCGACGGCGGTCGAAATGATGAACAATTCCGCGCCAATCTCCTGCGCCAGCAGGCTGGAGGCGAAGTCCTTGTCAATGACAGCCGCCACGCCCTTGTATTCGTGGTCGGACAGGTCAACGACCGGGATGCCGCCGCCACCCACGGTGATGACGGTCATACCAGCGTCGAGCAGCGTCTTGACCGCTTCCAGTTCGACCACTTCCTTCGGCAGCGGGGAAGCGACCACGCGCCGCCAGCCGCGCCCGGCGTCTTCGACCACGTCCCAGGCCATGTCGTTCTTGCGGCGCATGGCCTCGGCCTCGTCCATGAAACTGCCGATGGGCTTGGACGGGTTCTGAAAGGCTTTATCGTTTTTGTCCACCAACACCTGCGTAACGACCGTCGCCACTGGCTTTTTGATGCCGCGCCGGTAGAGTTCGTTTTGCAAGGTTTGCTGCAAGGCATAACCGATGGCGCCCTGGCTGTCGGCTCCGCAGACATCCAACGGGACCTCATGCATACCTTCCACTTTGGCGGCGATTTCCGAGCGACGCAGGATGAATCCGACCTGCGGCCCGTTGCCGTGACCGATGGCTACGTCCCAGCCCTGCTCGATCATATCCGCGATGTGGAAGGTGGTCTCCTTTGCGGCCAGGTATTGGTCTTCAACTGTCTTGTGTTTTTCGTCCTTAATTAGTGAGTTTCCACCAATTGCTACAACTGCAAGTTTGCGAGTTTTTTCGGACATGAATGACTCCTGTAGATTAGTAGAACAGTAGATTAGTAAATTAGTGGGTCATGGAACTGGGGGAACTATATCAGCAGATTCACTACCTTCAGTAAAAGAAGTGTCATATAGAGCATGTTCCTCGTGAATGGCGCGATTGCCGTATTCCTGACTGCCTTGTTGCTGAGCACGAACATAGCGAATGTAG
>JBDRTP010000200.1:0-6519 GCA_043823965.1 Chloroflexota bacterium | reverse complement strand
ATCGGCCAAATCGGCGCCACCTACCTCGTCGCCGAAGGGCCGGATGGACTTTATCTGATAGACCAGCACGCCGCGCATGAACGCGTCCTGTTTGATAAACTTATGGCGCAGCATGGAACAAAAAACACCCCATCCCAGGCGCTGTTACAACCGGTAGTGGTTGCCTTCCCGCCCCAATCTGCTTATTTACTGATTTCCCAATTACCTGTCCTCGAGCATTTCGGCTTTGCGGTGGAGTCTTTCGGGCCGAATGCTTTCCAAGTGCGTGCCATGCCGGCCCTCTTCGCCGGCAGTGATCCCACCGCTGCGCTGCGCGCCCTGGTCGAAGACTTCGAAGAAGACGAGACCCCTTTGCAGCACGAAGTCGAAGCCCGCATTGCCGGGCGCGTCTGCAAGCGGCTGGCCGTCAAGGCCGGGCAGGTTCTTTCGCCCGAAGAGCAGCGCGCCATGCTGAATGACCTGGAGGCCTGCGCCTCGCCGCGCACCTGCCCGCATGGCCGGCCGACGATGATTCATCTCTCGGTGGACATGCTGGAAAGGCAATTTGGGAGGAAAGGGGCGCGATAGTTGAACGCGGACGAGCGCGGAAAAACGCGGAGAATACAAAATAATCCGCGGCCCATTGAGGTTTTATGCTATCACTCTGGCTCGAACACCAGACCCTTTCCCTGTCCGACGTTCCCCGCCCGACCAAGCCTAACGAGGCGCTGGGCAATGGCACTTGGAAGTATTGTATAATAACCGCAGGAGTTGACGGCCATGACCGACGAAAAACTGCTCGAACGCATTAGTATGCACCCGAATGTGATGACCGGGAAACCCGTCATCAAAGGGACGCGCCTGACAGTTGAGTTCATTCTCAATTTGCTGGCGCATGGTGCAACCGCCCAGGACATCATCGCCGAATATAAGGGCTTGACCAAAAATGATATTCAAGCCTGCATTTTGTTTGCCAGCAAAACGCTGGAAGATACAATTTTCATGCCACTGAAAGTAGAGACGGCTTAATGCGCTTTCTGGTGGACGAGTGTGTTGGCCCGGCTGTCGCGGACTGGCTGCATGCACAGGGGCACGAAGTATTTTCTGTGTACGATCTGGCGCGGGGAATGGAAGACGATGCCATCATCAAAAAGGCCTTTGAGGAAAATTGGTTACTCGTGACGGCCGACAAAGATTTCGGCGAACAGGTATATCGCGGACGGAAACCACATCATGGGGTAATTCTATTACGACTGGATGATGAACGCGCCAAAGTAAAAGTTGATGTGCTGAAGCAATTACTCCATTCTTATGCTGACCAGCTTCCAAACCAGTTTATTGTAGTCACCGAGAGAAGCGTAAGATTTGCCAAACAATAAGAAATCCGCAGAACTTGGAGGATGAGATAAACCACAGATAACGATCTGTGTTTATCTGTGGTCATCTGCGGCAAAGGAAATTATGCAATCCCTCTGGCTCGAAAAACAACAACTTTCCCTGCGCGACGTACCCCGTCCGGCAAAACCCGGCGAGGCGCTGATTCGCGTCCGCCTGTCCGGCATCTGCGGTACGGACCTGGAACTGGTGCGCGGTTACTATCCCTACACCGGTGTGCTCGGTCACGAGTTCGTCGGGGAAGTTGTCGACTCTCCTGATAAAGAGTGGATTGGCAAACGCGTCGTCGGTGAAATCAACGCGGTGTGCGGCGGATGCGAAGAATGCCAAAACGGCCGCCCGACGCATTGCGAAAAGCGAACGGTGCTGGGAATCGTTGAGCGCGACGGGGCGCACGCCGAATATCTCTCTTTGCCCGTGGCGAACCTCCATCGCGTCCCCGATTCTGTCCCCGACGAAGCCGCCGTCTTCACCGAGCCGCTGGCCGCCGCGCTGGAAATCCAGCAGCAGGTGCACATCCAGCCCACCGACCGCGTCCTGCTGATCGGCGCGGGGCGGCTGGGGCAGTTGATCGCTCAAACCCTGGCTCTCACCGGCTGCGACCTGCGTGTGGTCGCGCGCCATCCGCATCAAAAACAATTGCTGGAATCAAGGAAAATCCGGCTGATTACTGAGGATGAAATCCAGCCGCGGCGCTGGGAGATGGTGGTGGAAGCGACCGGCTCCTCGTCCGGCTTTGACCTGGCGCGCCAGGCCGTACGTCCGCGCGGGGTTTTGGTGCTGAAGTCCACTTATCGCGGCGAGGCGAGCGTCAATTTTTCATCCCTCGTCGTAGATGAAATCACCCTGCTCGGCTCGCGCTGCGGGCCTTTCGCACCCGCTCTGCGTGTGCTGGCGAATCATGCAGTAGACCCCAGCCTGCTGATTGCCGCGCACTACCCGCTGGCCAAGGCAGTCGAAGCGTTTGAGTTAGCCAGGCAGCCGGGGATGTTAAAAGTATTACTGGAGTCGTAACGATTCAACGATTCAGCGAGTCAGCGTTGAATCGCTGAATCGCCGAATCGCTGACTCGCCGAATCGCCGACTCGCCAAATCGCTGGCCCTATTTTCTTGGCAGGTGGATGATAAAGGTCGTCCCCTCACCGAGTTTGGACTTCACTTCGATGCTTCCCCCGTGTCCCGAAACAATCTGCTTGCAAATCGAAAGCCCCAATCCGGTGCCGCCAGGCTTGCCTTCCGCGTCCTGGACGCGATAGAATTTTTGAAACAGGTTCGGTAACGCTTTTTCGGGGATGCCGATGCCGGTATCCTGCACGGACAGGATAAACTCCTTCTCCTCCGCCAAAGCTCTCAGTGTGACCGAACCATTTGGACGGTTATATTTGATCGCATTGCTGAGCAGGTTGAGCATCAGTTGCTTGAGCTTATCGCGATCGGCCTCCAGGCTGGGGAAATCAGCGGGAATTTCGATATTGATCTGGATACCCTCTTCATCGGCCTTGCTAAGCATCACCTTTCTACATTCCTCGAGCAAGGCATTCAAGTCTATCTCGCTGCTGTGAAACTGAACACGGCCTGATTCCAGGCGCGCCAGGTCAAGAAACGAAGAAGCAAGGGCATTGAGCCGGTTGGTTTCATTATGAATGCTATGGATAGTCTGTTCGAGCTGTTCGTGGGACATCTCCGGCCTGAGCAGCAGATAGGTGGCTGTGGTGATGGCTGCGAGAGGCGTACGCAATTCATGCACAAAATCGGCGATCAGGTCGGATTGCTGGAATAAACGCGCGTTTTCAATCGCCACTGCCGCCTGCGCGCCCAGCACCGCGAGCAGGTTTTCGTCTGTTTCAGTAAATTCGCCGGATTGTTTGTTCAGGGCTTCCAGCACACCGATGATTTTATCTTTGGTGGTCAATGGAACGCCCAGGAGGGAATTGGTCGCGTAGTGGGTCACCTCTTCGATCATGCCAAAATGACGTGGATCCTCTTGAGCGTTTGAGATCCGCACCGGCTTCCGGTGGGTGACGATCCAGCCGGCAATGCTGCCCTCCAGCGGCACTACCAGGCCGCGCATTAACGGTTTATCTATGTCGGTCGCAACCTGGAAATGTAACTGGCGGGAGGTATCGTCATAAAGCAGGATCGAAGCTGCCTGTGCGCCGGTAATATCAACCGCAGCAAGAATGATACGGTCGAGTAAGATGTCCAGGTCGAGTGTCGAGGCCAGGTCACGGGCGATATCAATCAAGCGCCGGTAACCTTCCAGTTGTTTTTTGGTATCAGTCATGGTAGCCGCTTCTACTGTGCCTTGTGGAGCGGCTACCATCATGTAAGACACGGTCCGCGATCATGGGAATGATATCAGCAACATCCCCCAGGATGACAGCATCGGCACGCACGCTCAGGTAGGTCGGTGTATGGTTGGCGATGACCAGGTGCGCGCCCCGGTCGAGGGCCTGAAGCGGCAAGCCGGCAACGGGCAGTACCTCGAGCGAAGATCCGGCCACCAGGATCAGGTCACAATTTCGACAGGCAGCCTGGGCTTCATACCAGGTCTGCACCGGTAGTTGTTCGCCAAACAAGATGATATCCGGTTTTAATATCCCCCCACACTCCGGGCAGTACGGGACCAGACCATCCTTTAGATATGGTTCGATGAATCCCTGGCTGCTGATTTGCTTGAAACACTGCGTACAGGACATCCTCTGGAACGTGCCGTGTGTCTCCAAGACGTACGAGGATCCAGCCTTTTGATGAAGGTTATCAATATTCTGGGTGATGATGGTTTTGAAATAACCGGCCGCCTGCAACTGCGCAAATGCTCGATGAGCAGGATTAGGCTCTGCATTGAAAATTTGAATGGCCAGGGGACGGATCCACTGATAGAAACGCTCGGGCGCGTAGCGGAAAGCGTTCAGCGTGGCAACCTCCATCGGGTCCACCTTGGACCATAGACCTGTTCCCTCCGAACGGAAGTCGGGGATACCCGAGGGGGTGGATATGCCCGCGCCGGTGAGGACGACGGCACGCTGAGACTTGCGAATTATCTCCGCCGCATATTGGATGCATTCCAGGGTCTGGGCGGAGATAACGGTCATTTCTCCAGGCGGGCGCGCTCGAGCATCAAAGAGGCCAGTTTGGCGAACTGTTGAGAGGTCTGGGTATCTGGCTGATACGAGACGGCTATGGTTTTCATCTGCGTCGCCCGATAAGTGAGTTCCGGGAAAGGCATAATGACCGCCGGCACTGTAAAATCCAATTTTTCCTGAACTTGGGTCGCGCTCAATTGTGTATCAGAGCGGAGGCGATTGACCACAACAGGGCTGATTCTGCGCTTATTGACATCCAATTCCACCAGGTTGGCAATCAAAGCTTTGGCATGCAAAACTGAGTTCGGGGTTGGCTCCACGATAACGATGAGATGCTGGCATTTCTTGATCAATTTTTGGGTCAGCGGAGGTAGGCCGGGGCCAAGGTCCAGAATCAGATAGGGCACCAGGCTCGTCAAACGATTGACAATCGCCTCGAATTGGGCGGTTGCATTCTGCAATATCGCATCCCGTGGTTGCACAGACCCCAACAATAATCTCAGGCCGGTATCATGGATAAAAAGATTATCTTTGACCTTTTGCTGGGTCAATTCATCCGGCTTGGCTTGTAGAAGAGAGGTAAGCTCTTTGGGGTCAGGTTCTCCCAGATCAGGGCCAAGCGTACCCATGCCGGGGCGTAGTTCGGCCATGATGACTTCCGCCTGGGCTGCCGTCATCAGGCTTTTGGCTAGATTTACCGCCAATGTCGTCACACCCTGACCACCGCGCGCGGCCAGAATACCGATGGTGAAGGGCGGTTTTCCCTCGGGTACCAGCGCGCCGGTCTTCCATCGGCTCGAACGAGCCAATAATGCTTTGACGTGCGCCTGAAGCTCGGCAGGATGTGTGGGCTTGGTCAAGTAGTCATCCGCGCCAGACTCGAAACCGGAAACCTTATCGTCCAACTGGGTCTTGGCTGTAAACATCAGGATGGGGATATCCGCCGTCTGCGGATTGTTGCGCAGGCGCCGCGTCACTTCATAGCCATCCATATCCGGCATCATAACATCCACGAGGATCAAGTCGGGATTTTGAGACCCTGCCTGGGACAATCCTTGTTCGCCGTTCGAGGCGACTGCGATTTGATACCCCTGTCGCTGGAGCATCGCGCCCACCAAACGGAGTGTATCGAGGTCATCATCGATGATCAAAATTTTCTGAGCCATAGTCACATCCTCGTCAGGACTTTATGGGTCTTCGGGAATTCCTGTGAAGGGGAGATGCGTATATTTAAGTCTAGCACAAAGCATACTTTCAAGCAAGTAAAATCGCGAATTGCTAGGCTGGTATAATTATCGTTTGCGTCATCTTCAATACCCGTTACCGAGTAGGCGCTGCCCTGAGTTCATCGAAGGGTGCTGCGCATTGAAACAAATGTGCTATAATTACCCTACTCTCATACTTTCCAGAGGGAAACATGCCTGCAAATGTCATCCGCGTCGTTGGGGCGCGTGAGCACAACCTCAAAAACATTACCGTAGAAATCCCCCGCGATAAACTGGTCGTCATCACCGGGCTATCCGGCTCGGGCAAGTCGTCTCTGGCCTTCGATACCATCTTCGCCGAAGGCCAGCGGCGCTACGTCGAGTCGCTTTCGGCCTATGCCCGTCAGTTCCTGGGCCAGATGAACAAGCCAGATGTGGATTATATCGAAGGCCTCTCCCCGGCAGTCTCCATCGACCAGAAAGGCACCTCGCACAACCCGCGTTCGACCGTCGGCACGGTGACTGAAATTTACGACTACCTGCGCCTTCTTTTTGCACGCGTAGGAATCCCTCACTGCCCGGTATGTGGACGTGAGGTGGTGAAACAGTCTGCCCAGGAAATTGTGGATGGCATCGAATCGTTGCCCGCGGGCAACCGCATCCTGGTGCTGGCGCCAGTAGTGCGCGGACGCAAAGGCACATACCAGGCAGTCTTCGAGGAGATCCGCAAGGCCGGCTTTGTCCGCGCTCGCGTGGATGGGACGGTCTACAGCTTAGACGAGGAGATCAGCCTCGACCGCTATAAGATCCACACCATCGAGGCGGTGGTGGATCGTTTGGTGGTATCCGGCCAC
>JBDRTP010000199.1:0-23380 GCA_043823965.1 Chloroflexota bacterium | reverse complement strand
TGACCTTCAGCAACGGCAAGGTGACGCAAGCCAAAGCCGAGAAGAACCAGCCGTTCTTGTTGGAGATGCTCGAATCGGATGCCGGCGCCCGCTATGTGGGTGAATTTGCCATCGGCACCAACTACGAGATTGACCGTTTCTCGCACAACATCCTGTTCGACGAGAAGATCGGCGGCACCCTACATCTGGCGCTAGGTGCGGGCTACCCTGAGACCGGCTCCCGTAATAAAAGCAGCATTCACTGGGATATGATCTGCGGCATGGGTGAGGGGGCTGAGATCAAGGTGGACGGGGAAGTTATCTACAAGAACGGGCAGTTCACGTTCTAATCACGCTCTCCAAAACCCGCGCCAGACGGGACGCACATCCTCCGAGATGACAAAGGCTTCGGCATCTGTCGCATGGATGATGTCTTCGACCTTGGCCACATCCCTGCGCAGTACGCTGCAGCTCAACAAACTGACCATGCCATCCTTGCCCCGCGCCGGGATCTCGGTCACGGCGAAGCCAGCCTCGCGCAGCGTCCCAGCCAGCGCCGCGCCCAGACTGGCGCTGACGATGCTGACCTTGATATGCCCGATAGCCAGCCGTCCCTCGATCCACATGCCGACTACGTTGCCGGTGGCAAAACCGGCCGCGTAACCCACAAAGTTCAAAGGATTGTTCAATTGGCTGAGCACGGATGTGATGGCGATCACGAAGATAGCTGACTGGCAGAATCCGAGTATCCAGGCGATGCCTTTACGCCCGCGCATCACGAACAGCACTCGCAAAGTATCGAAGGTCATATCGGCGACGCGCAAGGTAAAAATGCCCAATGCTCCGAGCCAGGCAGCGGGGGAGAGGAGTATTTCCATCATGTTATTTTATGCGCAGCACCCTTCGATAAACTCAGGGCAACGCCTACTCGGTCGCCGGCAAATACAGCCGTTCGGCATATTCTTTGACCATCCGCCGCGTGCTGAATTGCGGGGTGATTGTGCGCAGGGATTCTTTGATCCTTGCCACCCATTTGTGCGGAATGTCATCGCCGTTTCGGTCGGAGTAGTATAACGGGATGATCTCGTTTTCCAAAACATTGTACAGGCTTTCGGCGTCCGCCGCTTCGTGTACTTTTGTGTCTGTGTCTGCGTCGTCGCCAATCGCCCAGCCGTTGTGACCGTTGTAGGCTTCGCGCCACCAGCCATCCAGCACCGAGAAGTTGAGCACGCCGTTCAAGGCGGCTTTCATGCCTGAGGTCCCGGAAGCTTCGTTCGGGCGGCGGGGGTTGTTCATCCACACATCCACACCCTGTACCAGATAACGCGCCAGGTTCATATCGTAATCTTCAAGGAAAACCAGCCGCCCGCCATTCTCGGCCTTCTTGACCATCCGGTATACCTCCTGGATCAGCATCTTGCCCGGCTCGTCGGCCGGGTGAGCTTTTCCGGCGAAGATGATCTGCACCGGACGGTTGGGGCGGTTGATGATTTTCAGCAAACGATCTAAATCGCTGAATACCAGGCTGGCGCGTTTATAGGTCGCGAAACGGCGCGCAAAGCCGATGGTCAGCACGTATGGATCGAGCAACACGCCTGAGGCGATGACTTGCACCGGATGATAACCGCCGCGCATCCAACGCTGGCGGGCACGCTCCAGTATATAAAAGGCCAGTTTGCGCTTGAGGTGCGTCCGCACGGCCCATAATTCTGCATCTGGAATATCGTTGACTTTCGTCCAGGTTTCAGGGTCGTCGAGGCGGTCTAACCAGTCCTCGCCAAGGTACTTGTCGAAGAGCACGCGCAGACGGCGCGCCATCCAGGTACCAGTATGGACGCCATTGGTGATATACGTAATGGGTACGTCGTCTTCTTCAACCTCGGGCCACAGGAAACGCCACATACGGCGGCTGACGCGCCCATGCAGCTCCGAGACCGCATTACGGCCTGCGGAGAAGCGCAAGGCCAGCACAGGCATGCTGAAGCTCTCGCCCCAGGATTGGCGGTTGCGGGCCAGGTCAACGAACTGATCACGATTGAGGCCCAGTTCAGGCCACATGGGCGAGAGGTATTTGTCCATCAGCCAGAGCGGGAACTCGTCGTTGCCGGCCGGGACTGGGGTATGCGTTGTAAAGACGTTGTTGGCGCGTGTTTTCGCCGCGGCAGCCTCGAAGGTCTCGCCGGAGGCGACGAGTTCGCGCACCCGTTCCAGGGTCAGGAATGCGGCGTGTCCCTCATTCATGTGCCAGACGGTTGGGTTGTAACCCAGGGCGCGCAGGGTGCGCACACCGCCTACGCCAAGCAGCACTTCCTGGGCAATGCGCAGGTCGAGGTCGCTCCAGTACAGGCGAGCAGTCAACTGGCGGTCGGCAGGGTTATTTTCATCTACATTCGTGTCGAGTAAATAGAGCGGCACGCGCCCGACGCGCAGCTCCCAAATGCGGGCCGTGATGGCGCGGTCGGGAAATTTGACCGAAATGGTTGTCCGTTCTCCGCTTTCATTCAGGACAGGCAGAATGGGCAAGTCTTCGATGGCGATCGGATTGTTCTGCGCATCCTGCCAGCCGTCTTCGGAGATGCGTTGCGAGAAGTAGCCCTCGGCATACAGGAAACCCACTCCAACCAGCGGTAGGCCAAGGTCGCTGGCTTCTTTGAGATGGTCGCCGGCCAGCACGCCCAAGCCTCCCGAATAAATGGGCAGGATCTCATGCAAACCAAATTCCATCGAGAAGTAAGCGATGGTCTGGTCGCAGCGGCCGGGATGATTTTGAGCGTACCAGGTATCGGTGCGGGTCAGGTAAGCGTCGAATTCGCGGAAGACGCGGGCATACAAATCCAGGTAAATCGTATTCTGCGCGGCGGCATTGATCTCGGAACGCCCGGCCTGGCCGAGGAACACAAACGGGTTGTGGTTGACGCGCTCCCATAGGGCGTTGTCAATGCGGTTGAAAAGACGTTGGGCATGGGGGTTCCACGTCCACCACAGGTTATAGGCCAGTTCGCCCAGACGGGCGATGCGGCGCGGCAGGTCGAAGTGGTTGGGAGTTTTGGTGCGGAAATTTGTCATGAATTAGTCCTTCGAGGCGGCAATCATACCATGAGAATTAGCGAGTCGGCGAATCAGCGAGTCGGCGAATCAGCGAGTCAGCGAGTCAGCGAGTCAGCGAATCAGCGAGGCAATGAATGGTGACACCCGACACTTTGACACCTGACACCTTCTTTGTTATACAATTAGCCCATGCCAACCGTCCAACTCTTCGTCACCTGCCTGATTGACACCTTCTTCCCGCACATCGGCGAGGCGATGGTGAACGTGCTGAACCGCGCCGGTGTGAACGTGGACTTTCCCGCCGCCCAGACCTGTTGCGGACAGCCGGCCTTCAACGCCGGACTGCGGATGGATGCACGCGCGATGGCCATGCACACCATCCGCGTGTTCGAGAGACCTCCGAGGTCTTCGCGAAGCACCCCCGAAGGGGGCAAGACCTCGGATGCCTTACCCGTCATCGTCCCCTCCGGTTCGTGCGCATACATGATCCGACACGGCTACCTGGAATTGTTCGCCGATGATCCCGCCTGGCTTCCCCGCGCTAAATCGTTGGCCGCGCGCACTTTTGAATTCAGCGAGTATCTGGTAGACGCGCTCGGTGTCACGGATGTCGGCGCGCGTTGGGACGGACGGTTGACGTATCACCCGTCCTGTCACCTGCTGCGCGGGCTGGGCGTGGATAGGCAGCCGCGCGCCTTGCTGGCAGCCGTTAGAGGGGCCGAAATCGTCGAACTGCCTCACGCCGACGAGTGCTGCGGCTTCGGCGGCGTCTTCTCGGTGGAACACCCCGAACTCTCGGCCGAATTCCTGAAACGTAAAATTGCCAATCTCGAAAAGACCGAAGCTCCCACCTTGGTCGTAGCCGATACCGGCTGCCTGATGCACATCCAGGGAGGGTTGCACAGACTTGGAAAGAAACAGCACGTAGTGCATATCGCGGAAGTGCTGGCGAGGCAGTGATCAGTTACCAGTGATCAGTCATCAGTGATCAGTAATCAGTGAGCAGAATGACAACCCTGTTCCGAAAACGCATCCGCCAATCCATTGCGGACGAGAATCTCCAGATCGCCCTGGATAATAACGCCCGGCGCCGCAAGGACGGGCGGCTGGCCGTCTTTGCCTCGTTGCCCGATTACCAGGAACGCCGCGCTCGCGCCCACGCCGTCAAAGCGGACGTCATCGCCAACCTGGATGAGTATCTCGACAAATTCATCGCCAAAGTCACTGAAAATGGCATCATCGTCCACCGCGCCGCCGATTCCGCCGAGGCGGTGAAGATTGTGCTCGGCATCGTTGAAAATCCAACACAAAGGGCACAAAGTTACACAAAGGAATCCTTCGTGCCCCTTCGTGACCTTCGTGGTAAAAAACTGGTCGCCAAATCCAAATCCATGGTCTCCGAGGAGATCGAACTCAACCATGCCCTCGAAGCGGCGGGACATCGCGTCGTCGAGACTGACCTGGGTGAATACATCGTACAGTTGCGCGGCGAGCGGCCCTCCCACATCATCACGCCTGCCGTCCATCTGCGCCGCGGCGATGTCGGGCAGCTCTTCCACGAAAAACTGGGCATCCCCTACACCGAAGACATCCCGACCCTGACCGCCACCGCCCGCAAAGTTTTGCGCGAAGTTTTCCTGACCGCCGACGTCGGCCTCTCCGGCGTCAACTTCGGCGTGGCCGAGAGCGGCACGCTGTGCATCGTCACCAACGAAGGCAACGGGCGCATGTGTACCACCATCCCGCCGGTGCACATCGCGCTGATGGGCATGGAGCGCCTCGTCCCCACTCTGGACGATCTAGCCTTGATGCTCTCGCTTTTACCGCGCTCGGCCACCGGCCAGAAACTGAGCGTCTACACCAGCCTGATCCACTCGCCCAAACGTCCCAACGACCCCGACGGCCCATTCGAACGTCACTTGATCCTGCTTGACAACGGACGCTCTGCCATCCGCCATTCGCCATTAGCCGAATCACTTTACTGTATCCGTTGCGGGGCCTGCCTCAACGCCTGCCCTGTCTTCCGCGAGATCGGTGGACATGCTTATGTCGGCGCGGATGGGAGCATCGCCCCCTATCCCGGCCCGATTGGCTCGGTCGTCTCAGCCGGGCTGTTCGGCTGCGGGAACTACGGCCATCTGGCGCAGGCCTCATCGTTGTGCGGCGCGTGCAAGGAAGCCTGCCCGGTGGATATTGACCTGCCGGGGTTACTTTTACGGATCAGAGCGGGCGAAAGCGTAGAACGTAAAGAGGTAAGACGTAACCGTTCGGGAATTGGATTACCTGCTACGCTCAAACTTGGTCTGCGCGTTTTCCGCTACGTCGCCGCGACCCCGCGCCTGTTCGCCGTTTTACAGACTCTGGGCGGCATCCTCAGCCGCGTCTACTCCCCGCGCCAGGCCTACATGCGCATGCCGGCCTGGACGGGGTGGGGCTACAGCAAGGATTTGCCGCGATTGGCCGCCCGTCCCTTCCGGGCAAGGTGGAAAAAATTAAACCGCGAAGGAACGACCCTCAAAGAACGGGGGCAGGCGAACGCGAAGAAAGAACAACAATGTGAAGAACTTGGCACTCTTCGCGTCTCTCAACCCCGTGTTTTAGAGGTCGCGGGTCAAAAATCCCTTGTTGACCAGTTCATCGAAGAACTGACTGCGCTCGGCGGCGAGGTCATCCGTGTGAGTGGCGAAGAACTACCCGGCAGGCTGGCTGAATTCCTGAAAGCCAAAGGCGCTGACCGCGTACTTGTTGACGATAGCGGAGCAAAATATGTTGCCGGAATCCCCCTCGTCCGCGAACCAGATCCGATGGTTCGGGCGGGTGTTACCGGCGCGCTGGTCGGGATCGCCGAGAGCGGGTCGCTGGTCATCGTCAGCGGGCAGGCCCATCCGCTGACGGCCTCGCTGCTGCCGGAGATCCACGTCGCCATCCTGCGCGCCTCTGCAATCCACGCCAGCCTCGCGCAAGTTTTGAACCGGGCGGAGGTGCGGGAAGCCGCGGCGGGAGTCATCATCACCGGCCCCTCGCGCACCGCCGATATCGAAATGACCCTGACCATCGGCGTGCACGGGCCAAAGGAACTGGTTGTTTTTCTCGTTGACGGTTGAGCCAGCTGTGTGATAAAATCACGCCCGCACAAAGGATGCAAATGCCCCCATCGTCTAGTGGCCCAGGACGGAGCCCTCTCAAGGCTCAAACAGCGGTTCGAGTCCGCTTGGGGGCACTGGAAAAGTCGCCAACCGGCGGCTTTTTTGCATTAAGGCGGATTATTTCTAATCAACTGCTAATTTAAACCCTCATAATTCTATCTGTCCTCTTGTGATTTATTGTGCTATAAGCAAGCCAGATAATCGGACAAGAGCCTCACTGATGCAAATCCTCTGCCTTGGTCTTAATCACCAAACTGCCCCGCTTGGTCTGCGCGAGCGATTGGTCTTCAGCGAAGACGCAATCCGCGCCTCGCTGTCCCGTTTGAGTTGCGGTAGCGGTATCGGCCCGGTTGCCGAGATGGCCATTCTCTCCACCTGTAACCGCATCGAAATCTATGCCGCCTCCAACCGCAAGTCTTTTGCGGAATTGGAGGCGTTTTTGTCGGACGCGCGCGGGATTCCGGTCGGCGAGCTCCATCCGCACCTCTACCGCCATACCGACGCCGAATCCGTCCGCCACCTGCTGAACGTCGCCGCCGGATTGGATTCACTCGTCCTGGGCGAGTCGCAGATCCTCGGTCAGGTGACGCGCGCGCTGGAATTGGCGCGCGGCGTGGGGGCAGCGGGGCCGCTACTCTCGCGGCTCTTTCAGGCAGCCATCCACGCCGGGAAGCGCGCCCGCACCGAGACCGCCATCAGCCGCAACCCGGCTTCGGTCTCGTCGCTGGCGGCTTCGGTGGCGGAAAAAGCCGTTGGCAATTTGAAAACTGCCAGCGCGGTGGTGCTGGGAGCCGGCGAAATGGCGGAATTAACCATCGAAGCGCTACGCAAGCGCGGGGTGGAAAGAATCCGGGTGATTAACCGGACACTGGAACGCGCACGGGGCCTGGCACAACGCTGGGGCGCCGAATCCGCCACTTTCGAATCCCTTGAAAAAAGCCTTGCCGATGCCGATATTTTGATTGCGTCCACTGGCGCGCCGCACACGCTGGTTTCGGCGGAGATGGTGCGCGCGGCGCGGCGCGAGCGCCCGCTGGTGCTGATTGACATTGCCGTGCCGCGCGATATTGACGCGGCGTGCGGCGAACTGCCGGGTGTGCGCCTGTATGACATGGACAGCCTGAATGCCACGCTGGAAACGTCGCTGGCAGAGCGCGCCGCTGAATTGCCGCATGTGGCAGCGATTTTGGCGGAGGAAGCCGCGAAGTTTTTGGATTTTCTCGGCTCGCTGGATATGTTGCCGCTCATCACCGACCTGCGCCAGCAGGCCGAGGCCATTCGCCGCACTGAACTGGAAAAGACCCTGCGCCGCCTGCCCGACTTGAGCGAAACCGAGCGCGAGCGCATCGAGGCGCTGACGATGGCGCTGGTCAAAAAACTGCTGGATGCGCCCACAAACCGCCTGCGCGCCGAAGCCGCCTGCCCCCATGCGCCCGAATATGCCGCCGTCGCCCGCACGCTGTTTGGTTTGAAGCACGATTCGGGTTTGTGTGGTTTTTCAGGCAATGCTTGCCCCATTCCAACTGCCTCTGACTAACAAACTACAAAACTATCCAACCATGAAACTAACCTTTGCCACCCGCCCATCCGCGCTGGCCCGCTGGCAGACGCGGTGGGTGATTGCCGCCCTGCAAGCCGCCCATCTCGGGCTGGTTTGCGAGGAAAAGGTTATCACCACGCAGGGAGACAAAATTCTGGATAAGCCCCTGCCAGAAATCGGCGGCAAGGGATTGTTTACGCAGGAACTCGAAAGCGAACTGCTCTCTGGCGCGGTTCATTGCGCTGTCCATTCGCTCAAGGATTTGCCGGTGGAAAACCCCGTCGGGCTGACCATCGGCTGCATCCCCGCCCGCGCCGAGGCGCGCGATGCGCTGGTTTCCGCGCCCGGTCGGGGCAGGTCTCAAACCCGCCCCTACACGTTGGCGACGTTGCCCTCCGGGGCGGTGGTTGGCACATCCAGCCTGAGGCGCGCCGCCCAAATTCTCGCTGCCCGTCCGGACGTGACCACCCAATCCCTCCGCGGCAACGTGGACACCCGTCTGCGCAAGGCGCTGGAGGGACAGTACGACGCCATCATCCTGGCTGGCGCTGGCCTGACCCGCCTGGGTTTGGATAAACACGTTACCGAATGGTTGCCGCTGGAGGTGATGCTGCCTGCCCCCGGTCAGGGCGCGCTGGCCGTGCAGTGCCGCGCCGATGACGAGTCCACTCTGAGTCTGCTTGCCGCGCTGGAGGATGACCCCACGCGGAAAGCGGTGACTGCCGAGCGCCATTTTTTACTCGGTCTCGGCGGCGGGTGTGCAGTTCCCGTTGCGGCGTATGCGGAGCAGATCAATAGAGAACAGAGATTAGAGATTAGTCTCACTGGTCTGGTTATCTCGCCCGATGGGAAAAAAGCGATTCGAGTGATGGGACAGGGCTATGACCCACTGCAACTTGGTCGTCAACTTGCTCAACAAGCGCTTGCCGAAGGCGCAAACGAAATCCTTTCACTGTTCTCTACTCACTAATCATCTACTCTCTACTCACCATGAAAGTTCTCATCACCCGCCCTCGCTCCCAGGCCGACTCATTTGCCAATGCTCTCGCAGACGCTGGCTTCGAGCCGGTCTATCTCCCGGTCATCGAGATCCGCCCGGTGGAGGATTTGACCGCGCTCGACCGAGCGCTGGCAAGAATCAACTGCTACGACTGGGTGGTGTTCACCTCCGTCAATGGGGTGGAGGTGGTATTTGAGCGTTTATTTGCCCTCACCCCAACCCCTCTCCTAATGGGAGAGGGACAAGGGGTGAGGGTCGCCGCCATTGGTCCCAAAACTGCCGAGGCATTGCAGAAATGCGGCGTGACGCCCGATTTCGTCCCCGAAGAATACGTGGCCGAAGCCATCCTGCCCGGTCTCGGCGACCTGCGCGGGTGCTGGGTGCTACTGCCCCGCGCCGAGATCGCCCGCAAGGCCTTGCCCGAAGCAATCGCCCGAGCCGGCGGTGTGGCGCATGAGATCGCCGTCTACAAAACTGTCCCTGCGCAACCGGACCCGAACGGGCTGGCAGCCCTGAAGTCCGGGGTGGACGCGGTCACGTTCACCAGCCCATCCACGGTGGAGAATTTCGTCGAAATCGTCCGTCGTGCTGGACTTGACCCGCTCCACTTGCCTGGCAATCCCAAAATCGCCTGTATTGGCCCGATCACGCAAAAGATCGCTGAAGAAGCGGGTTTTGTAGATTTGGTGGTGGCGGAAGTGTACACAACCGAAGGGCTTGTCAAATTATTGCGTAGTGGCGCGTAGGAGAAATTATGGCTCTACTTGAACTTGAAACCAAAAAACTGGTCACTGATCACTGTTCACTGATCACTCGACCGCGCCGCCTGCGCCAGACCGCAGCGCTACGTTCGATGGTACGTGAGACCGAACTCAACACCCGTGATTTTATTTATCCGTTGTTTGTGCGGCATGGCGAAGGGCGGACGGAAATCCGCTCGATGCCCGGTGTGTCCCAACTATCAGTAGACGAGGCTGTGCGAGAAGCCGAAGCTGCCGCCAGCCTGGACATTCCGGCGGTCATCCTTTTTGGCATCCCTGCGGAGAAAGACCCGCTGGGACTGGAGAACTTTGCTGATGACGGCATCGTTCAACAGGCGATCAAGGCAATCAAACGGGAAATCCCTGAGATGGTGGTGGTGACCGACGTCTGCCTGTGCGAGTACACCGACCACGGGCATTGCGGCATCCTGAATGTTGGTGGTGACGGGTTGGCAACCCGTCCGCACGCTCATTTGCCCGAAGGTTACGTTTTGAACGACCCGACGCTCGATATTCTCGGCAAAGTAGCCGTCTCGCACGCCGAATGCGGCGCGGACATCGTCGCTCCGAGCGGCATGATGGACGGTATGGTGGCCGCCATCCGCGCCGCGCTGGACGAGTGCGGGTTCGAGAACACACCGATTTTGTCGTATGCGGTGAAGTACGCCTCATCCTTCTACGGGCCATTCCGCGAAGCCGCCGAGGGCGCGCCGAAATTCGGCGACCGTAAAAGCCACCAGATGGACCCGGCCAACGTCCGCGAAGCCCTGCGCGAAGCCGCCCTGGATGTGGACGAAAGTGCGGACATGTTGATGGTCAAGCCCGCGCTGGCGTACCTGGATGTCATCCGCGCCGTGAAGGAGGCTTTCCCCGAACTGCCGCTGGCGGCGTACAACGTCAGCGGCGAGTATGCGATGATCAAGGCAGCGGCGGCCAACGGCTGGATTGACGAAGCCAAAGTGACGCTCGAAACGCTGACCGGCATGAAGCGCGCCGGGGCGGATTTGATCATCACCTATCACGCGCTGGATGCAGCGAAGTGGTTGAAATAACAGGATGTCATTGCGAGGGCTGTTGGTCGAGTAGGCGGTGTTCGTCCGCAGTATCGAGACCCAGCCTGAAGCAATCTCACTGTTACAGGTTATCTGAGATTGCTGCGCTTGGTCTCGATACGCAAAGAGCGCTACTCGACCATCGCTCGCAATGACACTTGAAAATTTAGGAGTACCAATGACGGTAACAAATTTATCGGAACGCGCCGTCGCTGAGCGGCAAGCCAATAACGAACGCATGGTGCATGCTGATTTCGACCTTGCGCCCTTCACCATTGCCTGGGAAGTGACGCGTGCCTGCGCCTATGCCTGCATCCACTGCCGCGCCGACGCCCAGCATACCCGTGACCCGCGCGAACTCTCCACCGATGAAGCCAAAGCGCTCATCGAACGGCTCGCCGCCTTCGGCAACAGCCCCATCCTGATTTTCACCGGCGGCGACCCGATGATGCGCCGTGACCTGACCGACCTGATCTCCTACGCTGCTCAAAAAGGCCTGCGCTGCTCGCTGACTCCCACCGCCACCGCCCTGCCGACCACGGAACGACTCGAACAGGTACGGGATGCAGGCATCCGGCGCATAGCGCTCTCGCTCGACGCGCCCAGGCCCGAGGTCCACGATGAGTTCCGCAAAGTCCCCGGCTCCTGGCAGCGCACGATGGACATCCTGCATCGCGCCCACGATGTCGGGTTGAGCGTGCAGGTCAACACGACCGTTGCCAAACACAACATCGAAATCCTGCACGAAATGGTGCCCTTCATTCAGGAAGTCGGCGCAGTGCAGTGGTCGGTCTTTTTCCTCGTCCCGACTGGCCGGGCGATGATCGAGCAGATGATCACCGCCGAACAGCACGAGCGCGTCTTCAACTGGCTCTACGACCTCTCGCAAAACGCCCCCTTCGATATCAAAGGCACCGCCGCCCCGATGTACCGCCGCGTCGCTATCGAGCGCAAGAAAGCCGAAGCCGCGGGCAAGCCGGTCACCTTCCAAGGCGCGGGATTCCAATACGCAGATGGATTGAACCGCCCGACCAAAGGCGTCAACGACGGCAACGGTTTTTTGTTTATTTCCCATATCGGGGAAATCCAGCCCTCGGGCTTTTTACCGCTGACCGCCGGGAACGTCCGCACCGACGATATTGTCGAAACCTACCGCCACTCGCGCCTGTTTACCGATTTACGCGATTACTCCCGGCTGAAAGGTGTCTGCGGCGCCTGCCAGTATCGCGATGTCTGCGGCGGTCAGCGCGGCCGCGCTTATGGCATCACAGGCGATTATCTCGAAAGCGACCCGGCATGTGTTTTAGTGACAAGTGAAAAGTGATAAGTGAAAAGGAAAACCTGATGATGCAAACGTCACAAACCACTTCACAAACCACTGATCACTCATCACTGATCACTAGCCGCTTCCTCGCCGCCTGCCACCGTCTCCCCACCGACGCCACTCCCGTCTGGTTCATGCGTCAGGCGGGACGTTACATGCCAGAGTATCGCGCCATCCGTGAAAAATATTCCCTGCTCGAAATTTGCCGTCATCCCGAACTTGCCGCCGAAGTGACGCTTCAACCTGTCCGCGCTCTCGGCGTGGACGCCGCGATTCTCTTTGCCGATATTCTGCTTCCCGCCATTCCGCTGGGCGTGGGCTTGGAGTTTGCCAAAGGCGAAGGTCCCGTTTTGCAGAACCCCGTCCGCACGATGGACGATGTTCGGGCGCTGAGACCCGTCAAAGCGGAAGCAGACCTCGGCTACGTCATGGAAGCGATCCGCATCCTGCGCGGGACTTTGAGTGGCGTCCCTTTAATCGGCTTTTGCGGCGCCCCGTTCACCGTCGCGTCGTACATCGTCGAAGGCGGCGCATCGCGGGAATTCTTGAAAACCAAAACGATGATGTACTCTGACCCGCAAACCTGGCACGCGCTGATGGATAAACTCTCCAGCGTGCTGACTGATTACTTGCTGGCGCAAATTCGCGCCGGGGCGCAGGCGGTGCAGGTCTTTGACTCGTGGGTCGGCGCGCTCAGCCCGGCCGATTACGTCGAATTCGTCCAACCCTACTCGCGCCGCCTCCTGCAAGCCGCACAGGCCACAGGCGTTCCGGTCATTCACTTTGGCACGAACACCGCCACCCTGCTGCCGTTGATGAAACAAGCCGGCGGATCGGTCATTGGCCTCGACTGGCGCATCCCGCTCGATCAGGGCTGGCAGGTCATCGGTCACGATCGGGCCGTGCAGGGCAATCTCGACCCCGCCGCGCTCTTCGCTCCGCTCCCCGAACTCAAAAAACGTATCCACGATGTTCTGCGCCGCGCCAACGGACGCCTTGGTCACATCTTCAACCTCGGTCACGGCATTTTGCAAAACACGCCGGTCGAGAATGTGAAGGCGGCGGTAGAAATCGTTCATGATTTCGGACGGTAGACCGTGGACGATGGACGGTCTATGGTCTACCGCCCACCGTCTGAAAAATAGGATCACCTATGCAACTTAACTACATTGGCATCATCGCCGCCCTCACCGCCTTCCTCAGCATCTGGATTGGGCATGTCTCCGTGCGCAAGATTGAAGCCGCCTCGCGGACAATTTGGCTGCCGACGGTGATTGCGGTTGGGTTGGGACTGATGCTCGAATACTGGTCACTGGTCACTGATTACCGATTACTGTCCACTACTCTTGGCATCCTCGGCATCACCCTGCTCTGGGACGCGCTCGAATTTACCCGCCAGCAGCGCCGCGTCCGCAAGGGACACGCCCCGGCCAACCCGCGCAACCCGCGCCACGTAAAAATCATGGCAGAGTACCCGTCCGCAACCACGGTTGACCTGCTCAAAAAACCTGCCGCTCACTGATAACTGATTACGATGAACTATTTCGGTCTCCTCACCGGCCTCATCACCCTGCTCATCATCGGGCTGGGATTCCCGCTTGTTATCCAAATCGAGCGACGGCTCGGCTATTTTTGGTGGCCTTACATGATGGGCCTGGGCATTCTCATTATCGTTGGGTCGCTCTTTATCGCCAACGACTGGCTCTCCGTCATGGTGGGCGTGCTTGGCGCGACCTTCGTCTGGGGCTCCACCGAACTCAAAGAGCAGGCCGTCCGCGCCGAACTGGGCTGGTTCCCGTTCAAGGCGGAGAAAATCCAGCCGCCCTTTGCCGGCATCATCGAAAAATGGAAGGCGCCGCATCTGTAATTTTTTAGTTGGGTAGTTTCGTAGTTTGATAGTTACTCAATCCAAACCACTTAACCACCCAACTACCCAACTACCGAACTAACCAACTATGAGACTAATCATCATCGGCGGCGGCATCGCCGGTCTCTCGGCTGCCTACTACGCCCAAAAGAAACTTGCCCCCACCCAAATCACCTTGCTCGAAGCGGGTGACCGCTGGGGCGGAAAAATCGCCACCGACCGCGTTACCTTCGATGACGGGCAATTCATCATCGAAGGCGGTCCCGACACCTTCCTGGCCACCAAACCTTGGGGCGTGGCGCTGTGTAAGGAACTCGGTCTCGCCGAGCGACTGCATGGCACGAACCCGCGCCAGAAGAACACCTACGTTCTGCATCGCAACCGCCTCCAGCCCCTGCCCGACGGCCTCGCCATGATGATTCCAACCAACATCCTGGCGATTCTCAAAACGCGGTTGGTCTCGTGGTTCGGCAAAGCCCGCATGGGGCTGGATTTCCTGCTCCCACCTCACGCCTTGAACGGCGACGAATCCCTCGGGGCGTTCGTCAGCCGCCGCCTGGGGCGCGAGGCCTATGAAAATCTCATCGAGCCGCTCATGTCCGGCATCTACGCCGGCGACGGCGACGCCCTCAGCCTGGCCAGCACCTTCCCCTACCTGCGCGACCTCGAACTCACATACGGCTCCCTGGCGCGCGGCGCGCTCGAAATGAGCAAAAAGATGCCCGCCGCGCCCGGCTCCCGCTCCGCCTTTCTCACCCCAACCACCGGTCTCGCCGAGATCGTCGTATCCCTGCTTGACCATCTGCAAAACGCCGACCTCCGCCTCAACACCCCTGCAACACGCGTCACGCAGCACGCATCACATTATTCTGTGGAATTGGAAACTGGTGAGGCCCTCGAAGCCGATTCCGTTATCTTAGCGACACCCGCCCATATCAGCGGAAAACTACTCGAAACCCTCGACCCGTCACTGGCTGCCGATTTATCCGCCATTCCCTACGCCTCGACCGCCACCGTCACTCTCGCCTACCGCCAAACCGACCTGCCCCGTCCGTTGGACGGATACGGCTACGTCATCCCGCGCCGCGAGGGACGCCGCGCCCTGGCCTGCACCTGGACCTCGACCAAGTTCCCGCACCGCGCCCCGGATGGTTATGCTCTCATCCGCGTCTTTGTCGGCCGCGCCGGACAAGACATCCCGTGGAACGAATCCGATTTGTTGGCGCTTGCCCGCGAGGAATTGCAACTCACTCTCGGCATCACCGCCGAACCACTGATTTCCCGCCTCTTCATGTGGGATAAAGCCATGCCGCAGTACAACCTCGGCCACCCCGAAAAACTGACGCATATAGATGCTGCTCTGGCATACCATCCCGGCCTGGCATTGGCGGGCAACGGCTATCGCGGCATCGGCATTCCTGATTGTATTCATTCAGGCGAACTTGCCGTTGAAAAAATCCTCAATAACCCGTCATTGCGAGCCGTTCTTTGGCGAAGCAAACCCCCTCACGATATGGAGATTGCTTCGTCGGGAAGAGCGCCCTCCTCGCAATGACATATCACAGGAGTCAATATGAACATCAACAAATCAATCGCACTCTTTCAAGAAGCACAAAAATTATTACCTGGCGGCGTGGATTCGCCAGTGCGCGCCTTCCGCGCCGTGGGCGGACAGCCGCTCTTCATCGAGCGCGGCGAAGGGCCGTATCTCTATGATGTGGACGGCAACCGCTACATAGATTACGTTCTTTCATGGGGACCGCTTATCACCGGGCATGCCCATCCCGATGTGATTGCCGCCATCCAACAGGCTGCCGCCAAGGGGACATCCTACGGCGCGCCGAGTCCGCTCGAAGTGGATTTAGCCCGGCTCGTGATGGAATTTATGCCCAAAATCGAGATGATTCGCTTTGTCAACAGCGGCACCGAAGCGACCATGAGCGCCCTACGCCTGGCGCGCGCCTACACCAAACGCGACAAAATCATCAAATTCGAGGGCTGCTATCACGGTCACGCCGACATGCTGCTGGTGCAGGCGGGATCGGGCGTTGCCACGCTCGGCTTGCCCGATTCGCCCGGGGTCCCTGCCGCCACCGCCGCAGATACGCTCGTGGCAATCTACAACGATCTTGACTCGGTTGAAACGCTTTTCAAGCAGTATCCCGGTCAGGTTGCGGCCATCATCGTTGAACCAGTGGCTGGCAACATGGGCGTAGTGCCTCCTGTTCCTGGCTTCCTCGAAGGTTTGCGCTCACTCACCACGCAACATGCAGCATTCCTCATCTTCGACGAAGTGATGACCGGTTTCCGTGTCCACCCCGGCGGGGCGCAGAAACTTTATAACATCCAGCCCGACCTGACCACGCTGGGCAAAGTCATCGGCGGCGGGCTGCCCGTCGGCGCATATGGCGGCAAGCGCGAGATCATGCAAATGGTCGCGCCGGCCGGGCCGATGTACCAGGCCGGCACGCTGGCAGGCAACCCGCTGACCATGTCGGCGGGCATCGCCACATTGAACCTGCTCAAAGCGCCGGGAACCTGGCAGAAACTGGAAGAAGCCGCAGCCGCGCTGGAAAAGGGCATCGTCTCAGCGGCGAAAAAGGCCGGCGTGCCGGTACGCCAGACCCGGGTCGGGACGATGTTCACCACCTTCTTTAGCGATACCGAACCCAAAAACTGGAGCACGGTCAAAATAGCGGATAAAGTCCGCTTCGGGAAATTTTTCCAAAAAATGCTCGAAAACGGCGTCTATCTCGCCCCTTCGCAATTCGAAGCTGGCTTCCTCTGCACTGTTCACGATGAAGCAATCATTGCGCATACTATAGAGGCAGCTGAAAAATCTTTCCAAAGCTTATAGACGATCTGCTACATCTGTATTTTTAGGCAGAAACCAATATTCGGTTCCTACTTTCTCTACGCCCTCTCATCCTTTGATTATCCGTATGAATGGACCCCCCTTGGGGGCACCTTACGTACGGATAATACTTTCATGAGAGGGTGCGTGTTTGCAATCCCCCGCCCTTCACAGAGTGGAAACGAGACGCCCTTTCGAGGGCGTTTTGCTTTTCTGCCCCGGCCTCCCCAGAACGCCGCTCCCTGGCTTATTGCAATTATAAACCCATTTTATGGAGGTCTCGATCCTGTCACCCTGAGCCGAAGCCCTGAGTGAAAGGAAGGGGCAAGCGAAGGGTCTCCACCATGGCGAGGGGATGCTTCGTCGCAAGGTACGGTCCTCAGCATGACAGGGCGTGGGAGGTTGCTCTACGAATTGCCCATCACTTGTAAAAATGCTTCCACCACCTTCGGGTCAAAATGGCTGCCCGCCCCGGCTTTGATATGCTCGATCACTTTCTCCTTCGGCCAGGCGGCGCGATAGGGGCGCTCGGAGGTCAGCGCGTCGTACACGTCCACTACCGCGAAGATGCGCGCCGTCAGCGGGATCTGCTCGCCTTTCAGGCCGCGCGGGTAGCCGGAGCCGTCCCACTTTTCGTGGTGGCTGTGGGGAATATCCATTGCCGGGCGCAGGTAGGCAACGGGGGAGAGCATTTCGTAAGCGTACTGCGGGTGCTGGCGCATGATGACCCACTCTTCGTCGGTGAGTTTGTCGGGTTTGAGCAGGATGGAATCGGGGATGCCCATCTTGCCCATGTCGTGCAAGAGCGCGCCGCGCCGCACGTGAACGAGTTCGGCTTCGCTGATGCCCATGGCGCGCGCCAGTTGCATGGTCAATTCAGTGACGCACAGGGTGTGGCCCTCGGTCTCTTTGTCGCGCAAATCCATGGCGTGCGACCAGCCTTCGATGGTGGCGTCGTAGGCCAGGGCAAGCTCAGTGTTGGAACGTTGCATGTCATCGAAAAGTTGGGCATTATCCACGGCAATGGCGGCTTGCCCGGCCAGGGTCTCAAAGAAATCCAGCAACTCGGGACGAAATTCGAGCGGGGAACGATGGAAGACTTCCAGCACACCCTTCACCATTCCTTTGGCGATCAGAGGCGCGCAATGATAGGTGATGAACCCTTCCCCGGCCAGCAATGGGGCGCGGATAAATTCCTTACCGCTGGCTGGCAGGTCGGGAGTGGACACGATCTTGCGTTCCAACGCGGCGCGCCCGGCATGACCCTCGCCCAGGCGCAGGCGTGAACGCTGGATAGCATTGGAGCGAAAGCCGCGCCCGGCGGAGTATTCCAGCGTTTGGGTGTGCGGGTTGAGCAGCAGCACATCCGCCGCATCCACATTCAACTGGCTGGCGACCTGCTCGAGAACGATGGAAAGCGTCAGGCGCAGGTCGAGACTGCCGCTGATGGCGTGGTCAATATCGCGCAGGGCCTGGATGTTGCGCAGTCGGCGCTGGGTTTCTTCATGCAGCAGGGCACGGTGGAGGGTGCTGGCAGCCTGATCGCCGATGCTGCCGGCCAAGCGAAGTTTTTCCGCGGTGAACGGCTCGCGCGCCGCATCGCGCACTTCGCCCAACATCAAAAGCCCCAGCGGGCGTTCACGGGTGCGGAGTGGGACAACGCACAGGGTTTGCGCAATGCCGAGGAAAAAGGGTGCACTGTCGCCCGCTTCCTGGCTGTCGAGTTGAAGAACCAGCGGGGTATTTTCGTCCAGAATGCGCTGGCACAAGGGATGGGCGGCAAGCGGCTCGCGCTGCCCCACTTGCAGATTGTGGTCGAGCACGCGCACGGGAAAGACCGCCCGCGCGACGAGATCACCGTTCTCCAGGAGCAGAACGCGGGCAAAGGTGCGTGGGTGGTCTCGACCGCGCAGCGGGTCAGCACGTCGAGGATGGCGTTGAAATCCTCCATCTCTGACAGCGTGCGCGAGAGATCGTAGAGCGCGCCCAGGGTTTCCACCTGCCTTTGGATCTGTCCTTCCGCCTGCTTGCGTTCGGTGATGTCACGCGCATTGACCACAATCCCGTTCACCGCCGGGTTATCCAGCAGATTGTTGCCGATCACCTCCATCATGCGATAAGAACCATCCTTGTGCCGGATGCGGAAATCCGAAGACCGATCTGCCAGGCCGGGGGTTTGCAGCCGAATGGCAATCGCTTCCAGCGCGTCGAGTAGGTCATCGGGGTGGATGAAATCGGCGATGCTTGTGCCAATCAATTCATCCGGCCTGAAGCCGAGAATACGCTCCACCGAAGGACTGATATACCGGCCAGTGCCGTCGGGGTTCAGCACGATGATCAGGTCTGTGGCGTTCTCGATCAAGGCGCGGAAGCGCTCCTCGCTTTGCCTCAGAGCCTCCTCCGCCTGCTTGCGTTCGGTGATGTCACGATAATTGACGATGATCGCGCCCACACTCGGCTCGGCAAGCAGGTTGTTGCCGACAGCTTCGATCCACCGCCACGATCCGTCCTTGTGCCGACAACGGAACTCCCCCGTCGCGATCTCGTTTGGCTTTTGACGGAGGTCGGCGAGAACGTGAGCAGTGTTTTGAATGTCGTCGGGATGGACCAGTTCAAGCGCATTCTGACCCACGAGTGCGTCCAAGGCATAACCCAAAATCCGGCTGGTCGCAGGGCTGGCGTAGAGTAGCACGCCATCGGCGTCGAGGAGCATGATGCCATCGGAGGAATTCTCGATGAGCGCGCGGAAACGTTCTTCGCTCTCACGCAGCACTTCCTCTGCTCGCTGCTTCTCATCGCGCAGCCTTTTCTCCTGCAGTGCGTGCCGGACGGCCTCGCCCAGGCGCGCCAGGCGGTCTTTGAGCAGGTAATCGGCGGCGCCCTGCTTGATGCACTCCACTGCCACCTCCTCACTGATGCTGCCGGTGGCGACGATGAACGGAATGTCCAGCCCGCGCTCCTGCAGAAGGCGCAGGGCGCGCATGGCATCGAACTGCGGCAGGGTGTAGTCGGCCAGAATCACCTCGGGCGGCGGGTCGAGACGGGCGAGGTAGTCCGCCTCGGTCTCCACCCGCTGCCAGTCGGGATCGAACCCGGCCTGGCGCAGCGCGTGCAGTATCAATTCGGCGTCGGCCGCCCGGTCTTCAAGGATGAGAACGCGCAAGGGAATGGGCATAAGAACCTCCATTGCAGATTGTAGATTGCAGATTGCGGATTTGCTCAATCTGCAATCCGCAATCCCAAATCTGCACGCTTTGCGTCAAATCGCCGGCGGCTGATTGAGCAATAGCCAATAGAGCCCCAACTGCCGCACGGCTTCGGTGAATTGCTCAAAATCCACCGGCTTGACGATGTAACTGTTGACACCGAGTTTATAGCTCTCGACGATGTCGCGCTCCTCGCGCGACGAAGTGAGCGCCACCACCGGGATCGTCCGCGTGCGCGGGTCGGCTTTGATTTGCCGCAGCACCTCCAGCCCGTCCACCTTGGGCAACTTGAGATCGAGCAGGATGACACGCGGTTTCTCTACATTCTGGCGATCCGCGTACGCGCCGGTGGCGAAGATGAACTCCAGGGCTTCGGCCCCGTCGCGCACGACCTCGATACGATTGGCAATGTTGTTCTTTTTCAGAGCATGGAGCGTCAGTTCGACGTCGTGGGGGTTGTCTTCGACCAAAAGAATTTCGACAGGTTTATCAGTCATTGGTCTTTTCTCCTCCGATCGTAAAATAGAATATCGTGCCTTTGTCCACTTCAGCCTCCACCCATACGCGCCCACCATGGCGCTGAATGATGCGCTGCACGATGGCCAGACCTACGCCGGTGCCCTCGTACTCTTCAACGCGATGCAGGCGCTGGAACACGCCAAAGAGCTTGGCGGCGTAGCGCATATCAAAGCCAACGCCATTATCCTGAACAAAGTAAACCTGCTCCTCTCCGGTTTTTTGATATCCGATTTCAATCCGGGCTGTATCGCGTTTTCGGGTGTACTTGATTGCGTTGGATAGTAGATTGACCCAGACCTGTTTGAGTAAGGCCGGGTCGGCCTGGCAGGAGGGCAGATCGCCAATCGAAACCTCGATGCGCCGTCCTTCCTGTTCGTTGCGCAGATCTTCCAGAACATGTCGAACCAGAATGGTGGGTTCGACATGTTGCACTTTAAGCGGTTGACGGCTCAGGCGCGAAAAGGCAAGCAGATCGTCCACCAGATTTCCCATTTGCCGGGTGTTGTCACGCACCAATTGCAAATAGCGCAGGGCTTCGGGAACAAGTTGCGGCGCGTACTCTTCAATCAGAATGCGCGAAAATCCATCTATCGCCCGCAGCGGCGCGCGCAGGTCGTGCGAGACCGAGTACGAGAACGCCTCCAGTTCTTTGTTGGCAGCTTCAAGCTCGGCTGCTCGGCGGTCTAGGTCCTCGTTCAATTTGCTGACCGCCTCCTCTGCCCGCTGGCGCCCGGCATCTATTCGATCTAATAAGTGGGCGGTTGCCAGTACCGCGAATAAGAACGCGATGATGACGAGAAGAGTATGAAAAGCCGACTCGAACGCGGGATCGTAAAGCCCAGCCTTTACACCTGCAATGGCCGCCAACTCCAGCATGATCGGAAAACCTACGGCGACAAAGAACAGCCGGCGCGCAATCAGGCCGCCAAGCCCTGCACTGGTGAAGATTGCCATCGGACCGCGCTCCGGGCGCGCACACAGGACGCCGACACAGACCACGAGAAAGACCACTGCCGTATGCAGTGCTATAGCGGTGAAGGAGGCGATACCACCGTACAGGGTCGAGATGCCATAAACATAGCCGACCAATGCCAGTAGGGCGAGAGCGCCTTCGATGAGGATGAGGTACTGCGCCGGAGGATGACCGCGACGAGTCTCCGCATCCAACAGCAGCAAGGTGAGGCCAGTGATCAAGAAATTCAGTGCGGTGTTAGGCGCCATCCGCCCAGGAAAAGTCGTTTGCACGGCGCCCGGCGCTTCTTTGAACAGCAGTTGATCAATGCCCAGGTTCCAGCCGGAGAGGTACTCGATTAGCGTGAACGTCCCTACCAGGGCGACGAACAAAGCGCACAGATGCGCGATATGGCGTGTCCACTTACCTCCTCTTCCCCACTCTCCCTGTGGGAGTCCGGCCGGGGGTGAGCTCGTCTGTAGCAGCCACAGTGATACACCAATCAGGGCAAAAGCCGCCGCCGTGTTCGCTTTCATCGTCACAAGTCCCGGGAGAATGCTTTTCAACAACGTGACGTTAAACATCCAGCCGATAAGCACAACGACGCCAACGGCCAGGACAATCATGCTTGCGGCTGCTGAAATGGATTTGAATAAGGAGACAAGGCGGGAATCAGATTGCAAGATCATTTTGGAATCCATTCTCAAGAACTCCTCCGCTGCTTTGGGTCAGCAAGACGGCCAGCGTGCCCCCCCTGAACGGCGGCGGCCGCAGCGATAAGGGCTATGGCAACGACATACGATCGCCATGCAAAGCGAAATGTATTCTTCGGGTTCATACCTCCTCCCATCTGGTCAACAGCGAACACCCCTTTGCGCTCGGCCATCTCGACGCTAACCGTCGCCAGGGCTGGCAGGGGGGCAGGCAAGACAATGAGAATAGCCCAGGACGCCACCATGCCTACCTCTCCGCCCTGTGCAGTCTGTGCCTCGACACGGCCTGTTTCCCGCTCGGGTACTCCCGGCCAGTTGTCCCTGACCGCATTTTGCTGGCCACGCGCCGAATGGCGGGCAGCAGGTCGGCGCTCAGCGTCCGCTTGGGAACGAAATCGTCAGCACCAACGGCCAGCGCGGCCTGCCGATAAAAGTCTTCCTCGCGCAGGGTCAGCACGATGATGCCAACGCCAGGCAGCGACGCGCGCAGGCGGTGAACATGATCAGCAGCAACGACCCGCAGACCAGCAGGCCAACCGTTTTCAGAAGAGAGATTTGTGTTTTCATTTCTTCCTCCATTTCACATCCAATCATCAGAATCTACAATCGCCCCCTTCGGCAGCGGCTGTATATGTAATCGTACTGCAAAGATCATACAACCTTGTGGGGGAGGGGAACAAGACTGTCTTAATGGTATCCTCTGGCAGGCTGCAAAAGTGGCTTCAGATTTACCCCCTTGAATACCCCTTTCTGGTAAGCCGCTTATCGGCGGAATGAGACGATTGAAATCTTCACCGCAAAGACACGAAGCCCGCGAAGATTCTAATAATCCTTCGCGTTCGCCTGCCCCTGGATAGGGGTAATCTCTTCGCAGTGAAATCTCGGGCCCCTGTCCGGTCTTAAAAATTTGGGGGGGGGGACAATATAGATCATAAAACTCCCATTTCGTACTGCCCTCTGGTGAATTTATCCGGCTATACAACCTTGATTTTACAACTGTTGGAAGTAAAATACAAGACTTCGTAGGGGCGGGAATCCCTTCCCGCCGTTTTCATGATGAAAACCTAGGATCTCGTCAAGCGGAGCGAAAGCGCGGTCAAGGTGTAGTCGCGCAGCATCTCCCCAAATTTGGATTTGCTGAAGCCGTGCTGGCGCAATGTGTAAAACACCGGCGCCTCGATGATCGTTCGTCCCCGGCGAAAAGCGCCATAAGTCAGGCGGATGAAATATTCTCCGTACCCGCGAAAGACGCCCTCCAAATCCAGCGCGAAAAGCGCCTGGCGGCGCATGGCAAAGAATCCGCTCAGGCTGTCGCGAATGCCGTGCCACAAGACCAATTGGATGAACCAGTTGTAGATCAGGCTGAAGACATAGCGCTTCTTATCTTCCATGCCCCCGCCCCTGACAAAGCGCGAGCCA